>DLSX01000130.1:0-634 GCA_002500765.1 Neorhizobium sp. UBA7851 | reverse complement strand
GAGGGTTAGGGTGAGGGGCAATCACATGCGCCCAAGCCAAAATATCTTTGAAAACCGATGTAGGTCTGTCGGCAGTGAGGCGCAAGCACTGTCGAGCCTTGCGCCGCTCACGCTTTAAGGAAGCGCGTCGTAGCCGGGGCCGAAACCGTTGAGCTCGACGGGAATGCCGACGCGGTCCTGATCGGAGGATTCGCGCAGTGCAAACACGGCGCTCTTGCCGGCGCGCATGATACGCATCAGTTCCTCGTCGATTTCCACTTCCACATAGCAGCCCTCGGAGAAGCAGCGGGTGAAATAGGCGCGGCCGATATTGTTGTTGTCGACATAGAGCTCCATGCCGTCCTTCAGGAGCACGCCGAGCGGTGCGAGGATGCGCAGGATGCGCGCCTTGCGGTCGGCGGTCTTCAACACGACGACCGAAAGCCCGACTTCCGGCCGGTCCTCGGCAATGACGTTCTGCATCAGCGCGCATTGCTCGGCGGAAGCGCCCGCCGGCCGATCACAGATAACCGACCATGCACCGTGGCTTTCCTTCACATTGCCGGGCTGTTGCCCTGAAGGTGAAGGGCCAGGGGTGGGGGCCGGTGCCTGCGCGCTTGGTGCCGGGCCTTTCGGTGCGGCCCCCGTTGCCGGC
>DLSX01000129.1 GCA_002500765.1 Neorhizobium sp. UBA7851 | reverse complement strand
CGCGGCTGGGCGGCCAGCAGGCCCCGCGTATAGGGATGCTGCGCCTTGTCGAGATCACGGGCGGCAAGCGTTTCCACCACGCGGCCGGCATACATGATCAGCACGCGGTCGCAGAAGTTGCGGACCAGGTTGAGGTCGTGACTGATCATGATCAGGCCGATCCCGCGGTCCCGGACGAGACTGTCGAGAATATTCAGCACCTGCAGCCGTACCGTGACGTCAAGTGCCGACGTCGGCTCATCGGCGATAACCACATCGGGATCGGCGAGAAGCATCATCGCGATCATCACGCGCTGGCCCATGCCGCCCGAAATCTCGTGCGGATATTGTTCGCAAACCCGCTCCGGATCGCGGATCTTCACCGCCTCCAGCATGGCAATCGCCTTTTCACGTGCGTCCTTCCTGCTGCATTTGAAGTGTCGCAGATAGGTCTCGGCCACCTGGTCACCGACCTTGCGGATCGGATTGAGCGAGAACTTCGGATCCTGCAGGATCATCGACATGCGCCGCCCGCGGACGCCGAGCATCTGCTCTTCCGTCAGCGACAGCAGTTCGACATCTTCGAACCGCATCCTGTCCGCGGTGATGCTTGCCGACGGCAGCAATCGCAACAGCCCTCTGCCCACGGTGGATTTTCCCGAACCGCTTTCGCCGACAATGCCGAGCCGCTCGCGCCCGAGTGTGAAGGACACACCGCGCACAGCATCGTCCGGTGCTCCCCCGTAACGGATGTGAAGATTTTCTACCTCGAGGATGGGACGGGGCATGGCCTTACCTCCGGTTCATCTGCTTCGGATCAAGCGCATCGCGCAATCCGTCGCCAAGTAGGTTGAAGGCCAGGCTGACGCACAGGATGGCCACGCCGGGGAAAGTGACAAGCCACCAACTGTCAAGCATATAACGACGCCCGGTGGCGATCATCGCTCCCCATTCCGGAAGCGGCGGCTGCGCTCCGAGCCCGAGAAAGCCGAGACCGGCCGCAGTCAGAATGACGGTCGCCATGTTGAGCGTCAGGCGGATCAGGACCGACGGGAGACACATGGGCACGATCGACTTGACGATGATGCGCAGCGGAGAAGCGCCCTGAAGACGCGCAGCGGCAATGTAATCGGCCTGACGAAAAGTCATTGCCTCGGCACGGGCGAGGCGTGCGATTGGCGGCCATGAGGTCAGCGCGATGGCGATGATCGCGTTGTTGAGGCTCGGACCGAGTGCCGCCACGAAGGCCAGCGACAGGATCAGGCTTGGAAAGGACAGGAATATGTCGGTTATGCGCATCATCACCGTGTCGAAACGACCGCCCAGATAACCGGATGCCGCACCGATGGCGAGCCCGATCGGCCCGACGACGATCGACACAAGGAAGATGATCGTGAGCGTGATGCGCGATCCCCAGACCAGACGACTGAAGATATCGCGGCCGAGCTCATCGGTCCCAAACATGTGCCCGTTGCCGGGAGCTTGAAGCGTATTGGCAAGATCCTGCGCATAGGGATCATGGGTTGCGATGAGCGGCGCGAAGATGGCGACGAGTATAAGTAGCGCCAGCACGCAAAGGCCGAAAAGCGACGTCGGGCTTTTCATCAGGAAGACGATGATATTGCGCAGGGCGTTGAGCGAGGCCGGCACGCGCAGCTTGGAAGCGGTTGTGACTGACATCAGCGGGTCCTCGGATCGAACAGACGGTAAAGTACGTCGGAGAGCAGGTTGAGCGCGATGAAGATGACACCGACGATCAACACGCAGGTCATGACGGCATTCATGTCGCCGATGATGAGATTGCTGGTCAGATATTGCCCGAAGCCCGGCCAGGCGAATACCGTTTCGATCAGCACCGCGCCTTCGAGAAGCGAACCGTAGGCGAGCGCCACGATGGTGACGAGTTGTACACGGATATTGCCAAAGGCATGCCGCCATACGGTCTGCCGGTTCGACAGCCCTTTAACGCGGGCCGTGGTGATATATTCCTGCCCGAGTTGGTCGAGCATGAAACTGCGTGTCATGCGCGTGATATAGGCGGACGACGAATAACCGAGCAGCGAAGCCGGCAGGATGAGGTGGTTCACCGCCGACCAGAATACATCCATCTCTCCGGCAAGCAGACTGTCGATCAGTAGGAATCCCGTCGTTTCCGGAACGAGACCGATATAGAACTGGTCCATACGGCCACTGCCGCCAACAAGGTCGAGCTTGGCATAAAGAACGATGAGGGCGATCATGCCGGTCCAGAAGATCGGCATCGAATGACCGAACAGGCTGAGCACGCGTACCACATGGTCGGGCCAGCGATCCTTGTTGACCGCGGCGATGACGCCCATCGTCACACCGAGGCCTGCGCCGATGACAATGGCAAAAGTTGCCAGTTCGATTGTCGCCGGCATGACGTGCAGGATGTCCTGGATTACCGGCTGGCCAGTACGGATAGACGTGCCGAAATTGCCGGTAAGCACGTCTCCAAGATAATAGAAGAACTGCTCCCAGAGCGGGCGATCGAGGCCGAGCGAGCGGAAAACCTGCTCATAGGTCTCGCGGGTCGCGTCTTCGCCGACGATTGCGCGCACGGGGTCTGCGGGCATCATGCGGCCGATAATGAAGGTGAGTACGAGCAGGCCGAGCAGGGTGACCAAGATGGTCCCGATTTGCCCGATAGCGCCCTGCATGGACAGGCGTCTTGTCGACATGGTTCCTCCGTATGTCGGTCGCCAGGCTCTGGCGAAGACAGGCTCCCATCCTGTCAGACAACTAAAGTCAAGTTGTCACATGCCAATTCTGCTGTCAAGCAGCGATCAGAGGAAGTCGTCGCGACGGGGCGTAAAGCAATCGATCAATTCGCCTTCCTCAAGGCACTCGCAGCCATGCATGACGTTACCAGGTATGACCAGACTATCGCCAACGGAGAGTTCATAAGTCTCTTTACCGCGAAAAAAGCGAAATTTTCCACGGGACACATAGGTGGACTGAACGTGCGGATGGCTGTGTCGCTTGCCCTCCGCACCGGTCTCAAATCGAAACGATACGACCATCAGTTCGGGCGCTTCGGAAAGAACTTGGCGCAAAACACCGTTATCGGGTGAAACGACAGGGAAAACGGGAAGAGACATGAAGACCTCACTGACAGAAAATACAAATCACCATATATGGTCTATCTTCTGTATAACAACTTCTTTATGGCGATGTCGCGGCGCCGTCGGTTGTCGTGGTCCGCGAACGGAGCAGCGCCTTGTAGCGATCCAGGCTTCCACGCAGATGGGCGCGCATATGCTCGCGTGCGGCATCGACATCCCCTTCGATGATCGCATCGACGATGCGGGCGTGTTCTTCCTGTAAGTGAAGATTGTAGTCCTTGGGGCGCGTTCCTGGTGCTGCGCCCTGCAACTCCCCGCGGGGAATGATGCCTGCGCGGATCAATTGCAGAAACTCGGGAAAACGCCGGTTTTGTGTGGCCTGCGCAATGGCAAGGTGCAGGCCATAATCAGCATCCCGTGTCGGCGCGCCCTGTGCAAGACAAGCGCCGACATGTCCATGAGCCTCAAGGATGGCCTCGATCTGAGCAGCCGACCGGCGTGCCGCGGCAAGGGCTGCGGCCTCGACTTCAAATACGGTCCGCAGTTCGAGCAACTCGATCACGGAAGAGATGCGCTCGGTCTTCAAATCCTTGAACGGGCGCTCTTCCTCGGGTTTTGCCTCGAGTGCGAAGACGCCTGCCCCCTTGCGCGCCTGGACAAGCCCATCGGCGCGCAAAATGGCAATCGCCTCGCGCACAACGGTTCGGCTGACCGCATATTGCTTTGCCAATGCGTTTTCACTTGGCAATCTGTCCCCGGGACGAAAATCCCCTCCCGTCAATTGCGCGCGAAGATCCGAACTGATCCTCGATGCATGGGAGGCATCTGGTCTGGCCATGGCGGTGATGTCTTCCAATATCGCCTCGCTATCGACAACCTGTCAGGCATGTTCATTCATCCATTACAGGAGTCTTGCGCAGCCGCAAGCAAAGATGACTGTATCCGCAGCATAGCTTCTGCGGACAGGCGGATACTTTCCTGTCGGTAGCGAGCGATTGGATCTTCGAAATATGCCAATCAACATGGCTCACATCTGTTGCCGCTTTCATCGAATATATGAAGATGCTGCGCGGGGAAGGACACGTGAACGCTCGGCCCCGCCGAAAGTGCTGCACGGTCCAGCGTGAACACCTTGAAGGCCAGCCCGTGCAGCGACAGGTGCAGGATGATGCCGAAACCGGTCGGCTCGACCAGATCGACACTCGCCTCCATGCCGGTTCCCTCGCCGCCCATCACCACATGTTCCGGCCGGATGCCAACCGTCACCTTGGCGCCATCGGCAACGGCCAGCGGCGCCGGCAGAGCAACCACGGTTCCATCCTTCAACGTCACATGGCCGCTGGCGTAGGTCGCATCGAGAAAATTCATGCCCGGCGAACCGATGAAACCGGCAACAAAAAGGTTGGCGGGACGGTCGTACAGCTCCAGCGGAGCCCCCACCTGCTGGACCACCCCGCCATGCATGGCAACGATCCGGTCCGCCAAGGTCATGGCCTCGATCTGGTCGTGGGTAACGTAGATCGAGGTGGCCTTGAGGTCGCCATGCATTTTCTTGATTTCGGCGCGCATCTGCTCGCGAAGACGCGCATCGAGATTAGACAGCGGCTCGTCGAACAGGAACGCCTTGGGCTGGCGCACGATGGCACGCCCCATGGCGACACGCTGACGCTGGCCACCCGAAAGCGCCTTCGGACGGCGGTCGAGCAGCGGATCGAGGCCGAGTTTCGAGGCGGCACTTGCAACGGCGCTGGCAATCTTTTCCTTCGCGGTTTTGCGAAGTTTGAGGCTGTAGCTCATGTTGCCGGCGACATTCATATGCGGATAAAGCGCATAGGACTGGAACACCATGGCAATGTCGCGGTCCTTCGGATGCAGTTCGTTGACGCGTTTGCCGTCGATGCGCATCTCGCCGCCGGTCACACCTTCCAGGCCCGCAATCATGCGCAGCAGCGTGGACTTGCCACAACCGGACGGGCCGACCAGCACGACGAACTCGCCGTCTCTGATCTGCAAATCGATGTCGTGCAGCACCTGCACATGGCCATAGGCCTTCTTGACGTTCTGGATATCGATCGAAGCCATAAGATTACCCCTTGACCGCGCCGGCCGTCAGGCCCTGAACGAGGTAGCGCTGGATGAGCAGGAAAAAGAGAGCTGCCGGGATGAGCGCGAGCACGCCCGCCGCCATCATCTGTCCGAAATCCACCGAAAATTTGGAAACGAAGGTCAACAGCCCGACCGGGAAGGTCGCGGCATTGTTGCCGTTGATCAGCATCAGCGCGAACAGAAGCTCGCTCCATGCGGCGGTGAAAACGAAACCGAGCGTCGCGGCAATGCCGGGCAGCGTCAGCGGCAGGATGATTTCGCGGAACGCCGTAAATTTCGTGGCGCCGTCGATCATTGCCGCCTCTTCGAGATCCTTCGGGATACCGTCGAAGAAGGACTGCATCAGAAACGTCGCGAAAGGCACGTTGAAGGCGGTGTAGACGACGATCAGGCCCGTCAGGCTGTTGGTGAGGCCGAGCGGCGTCAGGATCTTGAAGATCGGTGCCACCAGCATGACCAGCGGAAACATCTGCGTCAGCAGCATCAGCCCGACGATCCAGTATTTGAACCGGAAATTGAAGCGGGAGAGCGCATAACCGGAGAGCGAGGCGCAGATCGTCACGATGATGGCGGTCGAGCCGGAGACGATCAGGCTGTTCTTGAAGAAGGTCGGGAAGGCGCTGTGTTGCAGCACGAAGGAATAATGTTCCCACGTGGTCCGCGACGGCCACATGCGCACGCCTTCGGAATAGAGCAGGTCGTTCGGCGTCAGCGACACCTTGAACAGCCAGTAAAGCGGGAAGAGCGCGAAGATGACATAGGCGAGGATCGCCAGTCGATGCGCGATGGTCGGAAGAAGCGATGTTTTCATGACCCTCACCCCTTGTTCAGCAATGTCTGCCGCAGCAGGATGATCAGCATGGAATAGGCCAGCAGCAGCACGAGCAGCACCAGCGCGATGGCCGAGGCATAACCGAAATCGAGCGCCTTGAAGGCCTGGGTGAAGATGTAGCTGGCAACGATCTGGGTGCGATCGGCAGGTCCGCCGCCGGTCATCACGACGATCAGGTCGGCGAAATTGGAAATCCAGACGGTGCGCAGCAGCACGGTGATGGCGATGGTCGGCGCCAGAAACGGCAGCGTGATCGACCAGAAACGCTGGACCCATGTGGCGCCATCAATCGACGCGGCTTCATAAAGATCACGCGGGATCGATTGGAGTGCTGCCAGCAAGGTGATGGCGAAGAACGGGATGCCCCACCAGACATTGGCGATGATCGGCCCCCACATCGCATATTGCGGATCGGACAGGATATTGCCCGGCTGGCTCATCAGGCCGAGGTTGAACAGCCAGTGCGGGATCGGCCCGATCACCGGGTTGAACAGCCATGCCCAGTTGAGACCGGCCAGAAACGACGGCACCGCCCATGGCAGAAACACCAGTGCCTGTACGAGGCCACGGCCCATGAACGGCTTGTCGAGCAAAAGCGCCAGTATGAGGCCGAAGCTGAATTGCAGGAAGACGGATGCGCCGGTCCACCACAGCGTGTTTTTCAGCGCCGTGTAAAACGCCCGATCCTTCGACAGGGTTTCAAAATGCTCCAGCCCGATGAAACCGCCGGAAAACGGATTGAGCAGCTGGATATCGCGAAACGCATAGGAAATGCCGACGGTGAGCGGCACCAGCATGACAACGATGATGAGGATCAGCGCCGGCGCGCTGTAAAGATAAGGCTCGGAGGCATCGGCAAGGCGCTTCAACCACGGCCTGCGATCCTGGCGACGATCATAGACGTCGGCGGTCATGGACATCAGACAGTTTCCCGTTTGCGGCGCAAGGTTTGCGCCGTCATTGCATGAAGAGTGGTGGGCATGAAGGAAGGCGGGATGGCGGCGCGAAAAAGGTCCGCGCCGCCAAAGCGTCGATTACTTCTTGGAGAGGTTCTTCTGCTGTGCCTTGGTGAGGTAAGCCGCCCATTCATCGGCCAATTCCTTGGCCGAGATGTCGCCGAGCAGAGCCTGCTGCGAGGTCTTGATCGCCAGCGAATCCTTGAAGAAGGCGAATTCCTCTAGGAAGGTCGGCATCACGGTCGGAACGGTGTCCTTGTCGGCCAGTTCCTCGAACCAGCCCTTGAACTGGTCACCGGCGTAGAACGGGTCCTTTTCGGCCGCCGTATAGGCCGGCAGCGCGCCGATCTTCTTGTTCCACTCGATATTGCCTTCCGGGCTCTGCAGCGTTTCGATCAGCTTCCAGGACAGGTCCTTGTTTTCGCTCTTGGCGAACATCGACCAGCCGGCATAACCGATGGTCGGATAGGACTTGCCGGCCGGGCCCTTGGGCAGCGGCGCAACGCCGAAATCCTCCGGCTTCATGCGTTCGGCAACGGCGATCAGCGCATCCGGATCCTGATCGAGGAAGGCGCAGGTGCCGGAGTAGAAGCCGGCGACGACCTCGTTAAAGCCCCAGTTGACGCTGTCCTTCGGCGCCAGCCCCTTCTTGTAGAGATCGACCATCCACTCGATACCCTTTGCCCAGCCTTCGCTGTTCATGGTCGAGCTGCCGTCCTCGGTAAAATACTTGTTGTCGCCGGCCATGGAGGCGGCAAAGATCATCCAGCCATTGAGGCCACCCGGTCCACCGCGCATGCAGTAGCCGTATTTGCCGGGAAGCTTGGAGACGGCTTCCGAAGCCTTGACGAAATCGTCCATCGTCTTTGGCGGCTCGGAAACACCGGCTTCGCTCAACAGCTTCTTGTTGTAGAACATGGCGCGCAGATAGAAGCCGTAGGGCAGCATATAGGCAGTGTCCTTGACGTCGCGGCCGAGTTCCAGCGCGCGCGGCGTCAGCTCCTTCGTATGCTCCCACTTTTCCAGATAAGGCTCGAGGCTTTCGAGCATGCCGTTATTGCCGTAGAGCGAAAGCCAGGTATCCGGCATTTCCATCACGTCGGGCGTATCGCCGGCAGATACCATAGTGGCGAATTTCTGGAACGCTTCGTTCCAGGGCAGCGAGATGATCTCCACCTTGGTGCCCGGATTGGCGGCTTCGAATTTGCCGACCAGCGATTTCAGCGTCTGCGTGCGTTCCGGGCTGGTGATCACTTCCACCAGCTTGAGGGTTGTATCGGCCATGGCGGTTCCCGCCATCATGGTCGCGATGAATGCAGCTGTTATGATTGTTTTCATTGTTCTGCTCCCAGTTGTTTTTGGTTGATGCCTTATGAGGCGACGGCGATCGCCTCCTGAAGATCGCTCCACAAAACCTCGGTTCCCTCGAGGCCGACATGGAGGCGTACGGACCGCGCATGGATGCCGAACGTATGCGCGGAATTCGGCTGGGCCTTCTGCTGCAGCACCACTTCGCCCGGAACCACCAGGCTTTCGTGGCCGCCCCAGCTGACGCCGAGCTTGAAGAGTTTCAGATGATCGGCAAAGGCGCGGATATCGACGCCTTCCTTGAAGATGAAGGAAAACAGGCCCGACGTGCCGGTGAGACCAGCCGGCAGACGGTTGGCCAGACCCGGATGGCAGACGGTCTCCACCACATCCAGCCCCTGCAGCCGCCGTGCGATGGTAAGCGCCGATTCCTGATGCGCCTTCATGCGCAAGGGCAGCGTGCGCATGCCACGGATCAACAGCCATGCATCGAAAGGCGACAGTTTACCGCCGAGATAAGGATAGGCCTCGGCCTTCAGCCGCGCGATCATCTCCTTCGATCCGGCCACGACACCGGCCACGACATCGCTATGGCCACCCAGATATTTGGAGGCCGAATGGATGACGAGATCGACACCCAGCGTGATCGGACGCTGGAAGACCGGGCTTGCCCAGCTGTTGTCGATCATCGAGATGGCACCATGCTTTTTCGCCAGTGCCGCCAGCGCGCCGACGTCATGCGCTTCCATCACCCAGCTTGTCGGGCTTTCCAGATAAAGCACTTTTGCACCCGGCAGGGCCTTGGCGACCGCTTCCTCGTCCCGGCCATCGACATAGGTGACTTCCACCTTCATGCGCTTCAAAAGCGTGCCGAACAGACGAAACGCGTCGGGATAGACATGGTTGACCGCGACGATACGGTCACCCGGCTCGACAAAGCTCAGCACCGAAGCCGAGATCGCCGACATGCCGCTGGCAAAACCGAGCGCATCTTCGGCGCCTTCCAGCTTGGCCAGCATGTCCTCGAACATGCGCACAGTCGGGTTGAGGCCGCGCGTATAGATCGGCCGCACCTTCTCGCCGCGATAAGACGCGATCATCTCGTCATATTCGGAAAAGGTGAACAGCGAGGTCTGAAAAATCGGCGGCACCACCGCATCGGCATAATTGCCGTCGTCATGGGCGGTGATCAGCGAGGCAAAGGCCGACGGATCGAGCATGTCATTCATTTGGACATTTCCTTGATGTCTTCCTCGACAACCGCGAGGATTTTTAATGTTTCGCGCCGCGCGCGCTCCGGGTTCCGGGCGGCGATGGCATCGAAAAGCGTGCGATGGAACGGAAAGGAGCGCCGGGCAAAATCCTTGCGATCGAAGGGCGAGGCCCAAAAATGCTCGAAACTTTCGCGCATCTGTTCGAGCAACTGCCGAAACAGCGGATTGTGGGTGGCGTCGTAGACGGCGAGATGGAAGGCAAGATCCTCAGGGCCGGACGAGCCCTTTTCCAGATGGACGGTCTCCATCTTCACAAGCTTGTCTTCGATGAATGCCAGATCATCGGCGGTACGCATCTGCGCGGCCACCATGCCTGCCTCGCATTCGATGCCGCGTCGAACCTGCAGCGTCTGTAAAAGCACGTCGCGCAATTGCGTCGTGTCGAGCGACAGCGGCATATGCACGGTATCGGGAGAGATCGGGCGCAACAGATAGGTGCCGCTGCCCTTGCGGGTTTCGATGACGCCGAGCGCCTGAAAATGTCGGATGGCTTCGCGGATGGTCGAGCGCCCGACGGCAAGCGTTCCCATAAGCTCGCGCTCTGCGGGCAACCGGTCACCTGTCTTCAGCTGGACATCGGCAATGTAATGGGCAAGCGCCACAGTCACCTGTCGGGCACGATCCAGCGGTGGCAGCGGCTGAAGTGAACTGGTTCGACTTGATGTCATCATGCCTCAAGCGCGTCAAATTGGTCTGACATCATAGCAAATCATGCGGACATTAAAGTGTCAATTCTCCTGCACGCTTTTGCGCCTGAGCGAGAAAGAGACTGTTTGGCGAATTTGGGAGGGAAAGCGCTGGCTTGCGTCTGCTTGTCGGTATACGCACCAATATAGTCGGTGGCCAAGGCCTTGCTTCGTCGCGTGTCCACACTTATCGCGACGAAAGAATTTTATGATGGACGCCAAGATGCGCCTCCATGTCCGCCTAGGGTCACGGGCCTGAACACGTGCTTTAAAGCGAATCTAAATAGAAAACGCAGTGTGACTTTCTTGGTCACATGGTGTCTCCCGCGATTTCTTGCCGTCGAAAGTTCCTCTTGAAGGAGCCGAAGATGAACAGGCTCCAAACGCGATGGTCGCATCACCGAGGATCGCGGAAAATGGACGCGAGGGCCGTATGCTGCCGCCGATGAGGGACTATATGCCTCGACGAGATCGGCGAGATGCCACTCGATCTTCAACCCTATCTCCTGCGTGTTCTGGAAGACGGCCTTGTCTTTCCACTCCGTGGCCACGCGGGACGGCAAGTGGACATTGCGCTTGTCTCCATGACCAATCGGTCACTGACGGAAGAAGTAAGTGCGGGCTGCTTTCGCAGTGATCTCTATTACCCTATCGCGACGGCCTCGGTTTCCATTCCACCCCTGTGGGCACGTGGCGAAGATGTGTAATTTCTCGCGGACTGTTTTGCCTTCCAGGCATCTCTATGCATGAGCAAGCCGCTCAGATTATTGATATCGGAAATCTTCCGATCGGATTGCACAATCCAAAACCTTTTCCCTAAGGTCAGGAAGTTTGAAGGAAAGCGAAAAAGAAGCGCTCATCGATGCGATGCGCCTTTTCGCCGCCAATACGACGCGGGCGGCAAGGCACCTCGGTCTAGCCCGTTCCACTCCTTACCTGCATCTCTGCCAATATGGGTGGGAACGTTGAATATGGCCGCGCCAGAGAGGCGCGCGCCGCGCTTTGGTTTTTTGCTGCTGCTCTTATCAGTCTCTATATATAGCTGTATGGACGACGCCGTCCTTGCCGCACCAAGCCCGATACATACCGGGACTATTGAACGGCAGGGCGATATTGCCTTTGGCATCCACGCAAATCAGCCCGCCGGATCCGCCCATAACGCCCAGCTCGCTGACGACCGAGCCTGAAGCCGTCCCGAGATCCTGACCCGCCCAGCGCATGCGGGCATCGATTTCATGACCAACGACCTGCCGGATGAAATATTCTCCATGTCCGGTCGCGGAAATCGCCGCCGTAGCATCGTCCGCCCAGGTACCTGCGCCGATAACCGGGCTATCACCTACACGACCCGGTGTTTTGGCGGTCATGCCGCCGGTTGAAGTCGCTGCCGCAAGATGGCCGAAGCGATCGAGCGCGACTGCGCCGACAGTGCCATGTTTGCGGGCCGGATCACCATCATCGGCAAGCCCCGATCTGCGACGCTCCATCTCGGCTTTCAGTGCTTTAAGACGCTGTTCGGTGCCGAACCATTCGGCATCCTGCATTTCCAGATCAGCCGTTTCGCAAAAGCGCCTTGCACCGTCGCCAGCCAGAAACACATGTTCCGTCTTCTCCATCACCGCACGGGCAGCAAGGATCGGGTGACGAGGGCCGCAAATACCGGAGATTGCGCCGCAATCCCGCGTGGCACCATTCATGATGGCCGCATCCATCTCGTGAGTTGCGTCGGTGGTGTAAACCGCACCCCGGCCGGCATTGAAGAGCGGATTGTCTTCCAGCTCCACCACCGAGGCCGTAACGGCATCGAGTGACGTTCCGCCATTGCGCAAGACTGCCAGCCCGGCCTCGAGGCAGGTGCGCAGCGCTGCATGGTAGGCGGCTTCGAGCTCCGGCGTCATGTTGGATTTCAATATCGTACCCGCGCCGCCATGCAGCGCGATAACCGGTGTTGTTTGGGGCATCTGATCTCTCGGAGCTTTGTTAATCTCTGTTTGTTCGACTATCGCAAAGCAAAACTCATGGCGGAAAGGGCTGTCATCCAACCGATGACTTCAGCCATGTCCTTGCAGTCAAATCCGACGGTCCGCGCATCAATGCGTCTTGCAGGCGGCAACACCGCCATCTGGTCTGCGAGCGCTGCATTGTTCATGACGAACTCGACCTTGTGAGGTCCGGGAAGCGCAAAAGTCTTCTTGTCGGCTGCGTCACGCACGGCCCGGATCGCTGCCTCCTTCAGCATGGCACGCGCACGCTGAACGGAAACCTGACGTGCGGCGCGCTGACCGAAGGACTGTTTGACGACAACGAATTCTGCATCGGGGAAGAAGTCCGTGTTCTCATCACGCGTGCAATCGTCGCCGGAAACGAGGCCGACTGGCACACCCAATTCGCCGGCATAGGCGCCATAGATGCCCGGCTCGCCGTAAGCCACGCCGTCGATACGCACCTGCGCGAATGCAAAGCCGTTGGTCGTATGCGCCAAAACCCCACCCCTGCCCGCCATCGAATGGTGACCGACCATGAAGAACAAGTCGAAATCGGCGGTTAGGCCACAGGCCATGTTCATCGGCTTGGGTTTTCCGAGGATCAGGTCGGCTGCCGGATGCAGGATCGATGGCAGTATATTGATCATCGGCCCATGGGAATCGTTGACCACGATTTCCTCGACGCCGGCTTCCACAAGTCCCTCGACAACCGCATTGACCTCTTCGGTCATCAGAATGCGGGCCTTTTCGTATTCCGCATGGCCGGCCTGTCCCTGGACCGAGGCGACGACGCCGGCAATGCCTTCGATATCGGCGGAGATGTAAACACGCATGGTTTTTACTCCTTACCCACGGAGCTTCGGATCGAGCGCATCACGCAGTCCGTCACCAAACAGGTTGAAGGCCAGCACGGTCACGAAAATCGCTATGCCGGGGAACAATGTCAGGTGGTCGGCAACGCCCATATAAGTGCGGCCATCCGCCAGCATGGCGCCCCATTCAGGGCTCGGTGGCTGAGCGCCCAGACCGATGAAGGACAGAGCCGCGGCCGTCAGGATGGATGTGCCGATACGCATCGAGAAATAGACGATCACGTTGGGCAGCGTGCCGGGCAGGATATGGCGCAGCATGATGACCCGATCGGCAACGCCGATGGCGCGCGATGCGTCGACATAAACGGCCTGCTTCAACTGCAGTGTCGTGCCGCGGGCCAGACGCGCGAAGACGGGAACGGAGAATACGGCGACCGCGTAGATGACGTTGGTGATACCGGGACCGAGAATGGCGATGACGGCAATGGCCAGCAGAATGCCGGGAAACGCCAGCAGCAGATCGCAGATCCGCATGATCAGCGAATCCACCCAGCGTCCATAGTAGCCCGATATGATGCCAAGAGTGACACCGACGAGTGCTCCCAGCGTGACCGAGAGGAAGCCGACAGCGAGCGAAATGCGCGCTCCCCAGATGATGCGGCTGAAGATGTCGCGTCCATAGGCGTCGGTACCGGCCAGATGCGCAGCCGTAGGACCTTCCAGCACGGCATTATAATCCGGCGCGCTTGGATCAAACGGGGCAAGAAATGGCGCGAGGGCAGCAGCCAGAACCATGGCAACGATGAACAGCAGTGCGACCAGCGCCACCTTCTGTTTCTTGAAACGTCGCCAGAATTCCGACAACGGCTTGCGCATTTTCTGGGAGGGAGCCTCTACGATGGTTGTCGCACTCATTTGTAGCGGATCTCCGGATTTGCGAAGGCATAGAGCACATCAACCAGAAGATTGATGAAGATGAACTGCAGTGAAAACAGCAGGATCAGTGTCTGAATGACCGGGTAGTCACGATAGGACACGGAATCGACCAGCAGTCGCCCGACGCCCGGCCAGGAGAAGACGCTTTCCACGACGATAGAGCCACCCAGCAGGAAGCCGAATTGCAGGCCGACCATGGTGATGATCGGGATGAGCGCATTGCGCAGCGAGTGTTTCCAGATGACCTTGCGCTCCGGCACACCCTTGGCGCGTGCGGTGCGCACATAATCTTCCCTGGCGATTTCGATGAAAGCCGAACGGGTGAAGCGTGCCATCACGGCAGCAACGCCGACGCCGAGCGTGAACGACGGCATGATGTAGTGCTGCCAGGTGCCGTAACCGCCGGTCGGGAACCAGCCGAGCCGGACAGAGAACACATTGATCAGCAGCAATCCCAGCCAGAAAGGCGGGAACGAGATGCCGGACACGGCGATGATCATGCCCGTATAGTCCGGCCAGCGCCCGCGTTTGACCGCAGAAATCACGCCGATCAGGAGACCGAGGAGCGTGGACCACAGCATGGCGAAAACGGTGAGCCAGACAGTCGGCATCAGACGTTCGCCAATCTCTTCCGCCACGCTACGGCGCGTTTTCAGCGACATGCCGAAATCGCCTTGAACCGAGCGGACCACATAGCTGGTGAATTGCTCGACCAGAGGTTTGTCGAGCCCAAGCGACGAACGAACGGCAGCGACGTCCTGCGGACTGGCATCGGGGCCGGCAACAAGCCGGGCCGGATCGCCCGGCAGCATATGCACGAACGCGAAGACGCAGACCGTGACCATCAGGATGACCGGAATGGTCGCGACCAGCCGTTTGATGAGATAGGCAAACATGGATTTCCTTCCAGAAAAGCCGTGCTGGCCCCTTAAAGAGCCAGCACGCCGTTCACGCGCAGTTATTCGGAGATAGCTGCTTCTTCCAGCAGGAAGCCGCGATCCGGCAGCATGTAGACGCCGGAAAGGGTTTTGCTCTTTGCCGAGATGTTCTGGTTGACGCCGAGGAAGATCCACGGAGCGCCTTCCCAAGCGGCCTTCTGCGCCGTTGCGTAGAATTCAGCGCGCTTGGCATTGTCGGCCGTGCTGATCGCGCCTTCGATGGCCGCGTTGACTTTCTCGTCGTTGAAATAGGCAACGTTGAACATCGCAGGCGGGAAGCTCTTGCTGTAGAGCAGCGGGCGAATACCCCAATCCGCATCGCCGGTGGAAGCGGACCAGCCGCCGTAATACATCTGCACGCCGGCATCTTCAGGCTTGTCTACGGACCAAAGCTTCTGGGCGGCAACACCCGCCTCAAGCGGCGAGACATTCACCTTGACGTTGATCTGCGCCAGCTGCTGCTGGATGAACTGCATGGCGCGAACGGCTTCCGTGTTGGAGCCGGCCCACAGTTCAGTCTCGAAACCGCCTTCGAGACCGGCTTCCTTCATCAGTTCCTTGGCCTTGTCGAGATTGAAATCGTAATTGCCGGCCGGAACGTGGAACGCCAGGTTTTCGGGAATGATCGAATTCACGGGCTTGCACATGTCGTTATAAACGATCTTGCAGAAGGCATTCTTGTCGACTGCGTAGTTCAGTGCCTGGCGAACGCGCACGTCGTCGAACGGCTTCTTCAGGTTGTTCATCGAAACGTACCATTCGACAATGGACGGCGCCTTGTCGACGTCCACCTTCGGGTTCTTTTCCGCAACCTTGATGAGTTCCGGCGGGAAGGACGGAACGAACTGGGCTTCGCCTGTCTGCAGCATGGCAAACCGGGCACCGGATTCCGGAACGGAGCTGATGGTGATGCCATCAACCTTGGGCAGGCCATCCTTCCAGTAGCCCTCGTTCTTCACGACTTCCAACTTGTCCGCCGACCAGTTCTTGAACTTGAAGGGACCGGTGCCGACCGGATTGCGGCCGATATCCTTGCCGAACTTTTCCAGTGCAGCCGGCGAGATGATCATCGCACCCGGATGCGCGAGCGACGGAATCATGGCGCCAAAGGGCTCATTGAGAACCAGCTTGACGGTGCTGTCGTCGACGACCTGGACTTCCTTGACCATGGAAACGAGGCTGCGACGCGAAAGCTTGTTGTCCGGGTTGGCAAGGCGCTCGATGTTGATCTTGACGGCGGTCGCGTTGAAATCGCTGCCATCGTGAAACTTGATGCCCTTTCGGAGCTTGATGGTGAATTCGGTCGCGGTGTCGTTTGCCTCATAGCTCTCGGCCAGAAGAGGCGTGAGCTTCATGTCCTTGTCGAACCCGAACAGTCCCTGGTAGATCATGCGCAAGGAGGTCTGCGACAGGGTATCGTTGACGTTGGTCGGATCAAGGCCTGTAAGATTGTTGGGCACGGCAACCGTAAGGGATTTTGCCCAGGCAGCACCAGGCAGAATGAATGCGGCGGCAAGAGCCGACGAGATAAGCAATTTTTTCAGTTTCATTATTCTTCCTCTCTGAAAGTTAGTGGAAATCGCCAACAGGATGGCGGGCGACGAAGTGCCCCGTTTCGACCTCGACGAGCGGTTTCACGACAGGCATGTCGTTGGGCGCGCGTATCGGGCTGGGGATCTCTCCCTCGATCAACGGGCGACCACGCTCGCGTCGTTGAGGGTCTGCGATGGGGACCGCCGAAAGCAGGCGGCGCGTATAGGCGTGCTGGGGGTTCTCGAATATCTGGCGACGCTCACCGATTTCGACGATCTGGCCCAGATACATCACCGCCACCCGGTGCGAAATGCGCTCCACCACCGCCATGTCATGGCTGATGAAAATATACGACAGCCCGCGCTTTTCCTGCAATTCCATCATCAGGTTGATGACCTGTGCCTGGATGGAAACGTCAAGTGCAGCAACGGCCTCATCGGTAATGAGAATATCGGGATCTCCGGCAAGGGCGCGTGCAATGCAGATGCGCTGGCGTTGACCGCCCGAGAACTGGTGTGGATACCGGTGCGCATGTTCAGGCTGCAACCCGACATCCTTTAGCAGTTGGATGACGCGCTCCTGAATGGCATCACCCTTCGCCAGGCCGTGGGTGATCAGCGGCTCGGCGATCGAGAATCCGACCGTAAGGCGGGGATCGAGCGATGCGAAGGGATCCTGAAACACATACTGGATCTTGCGACGCGTGGCCTTCTTCTCTGCGCTTCCCAGTTTGAAGACATCCTTGCCGCGATAGACCACAGAGCCCGAAGTCGCTTCCTGCAACATCATCAGCGTGCGGCCGGTGGTGGACTTGCCGCAACCGGATTCCCCGACCAGCGCCAGCGTCTCGCCCTGACGCAGGTCGAAATTCACCTTCTCCACGGCGTGGACGTTCCCGGCGAGCTTTGAAAACAACCCTTTGCGTATCTCGAAACGGGTGACGAGGTCGCGAACTTCTAGCACCGGCTCATGTGACTTGATCGTGTCCTGCGGCGGATATTCGTCGAAGCTTTCGGCTCCGTTTCCGGCATCTGCCCTCAGTTGAGGAAAACGGCGCGGCAGGCTTTCACCGTTCAATGCACCAAGGCGCGGAACGGCCGCCAGAAGAGCGCGTGTATAGGGATGCCGCGGTGCCTTGAAGATGTCCTCGACCGGACCTTCTTCCACCTTTTCGCCGTGGCGCATGACCAGCACCTTGTCGGCCACTTCCGCCACCACGCCCATGTCGTGGGTGATGAAGAGAACGGCCATGCCCATCTCTTCCTGCAGCATGCGAATAAGCCGCAGGATCTGCGCCTGAATGGTCACGTCCAGCGCGGTTGTCGGCTCGTCGGCGATCAGCAGGCGCGGCTTGCATGACAGGGCCATGGCGATCATCACGCGCTGGCGCATGCCGCCGGAAAGCTGGTGCGGGTGACGATCGAGAATGCGCTTCGCATCCGGAATACGCACCTTTTCCAGCATTCGAAGCGCTTCGGCGCGCGCCTCGGCCGCCGTACAATTCTGATGCAGGCGCACCGCCTCGGCAATCTGCTCGCCGACCGTGAAAACCGGGTTGAGCGAGGTCATAGGCTCCTGAAAGATCATGGCTATGTCATTGCCGCGAATGGCTTCCATGGTGTCCAGCCGGAAGCTGGTGAGATCGCGTGTCGCGCCATCGCTGCCGGTAAAATTTACCGTCCCTTCGACAATCTCGCCGCCACCAAACTCTACAAGGCGCATGATGGCCAGAGATGTGACGGATTTTCCGGAGCCGGACTCGCCGACCACGGCCAACGTCTCGCCAGGCTTTATCTCGAACGACAGGCCCTTTACCGCACGAAACGTGCTTTCGTCGCCCTTGAAATCGACGCTGATATTTTCGACACGAATGATCGGCTCTTGCATCACGTTACTCGGCTTCATTGTCATTCGTGGTTCCCGATTTGGACTGCGGCCGACTTGCATCGTCCGCATAGAGATACGGCATTAGGGAGCGTGCCGTGGAGACTGCGTCCGACACGCTCTGATGATGTGCCGTTATGACGGCGATGAGGGCTTCAAAGACGGCAAGTGCTGCAATCGGCGAGCTGTGCAGCACCGGATGGCTTGCCGGCACGAGGATCTTTTCATGACCGAATGCGCAGAGCGGCGAAGAGGCACTATCCGTGATGACAACGCAGTGAACGCCGCGTCCGCGGGCTATTTTCAGAAAATCCAGTGTCGCCTGTGAGTAGCGCGGCAAAGCCATGGCGATCACCATGTCTTCCGGACCGAAGCGCAACATCTTCTGTGCATCACGCTCCAGCCCCCCCGTTCCGTTGAGGACCACCTGCGATCGGACAACAGACACTGTCTTGTCGGCAAGGTATTGCAGCATGTTGGCGCTGACGCCGAAACCGAGAAAACCAACGCGCGGCGCACTCACCATGCGTGCAGCAATCTCCTCCCAGTTGACATCGCCGGACGTCGCGGAAAGCTGCCTCACCGCGCTGGCCGCATTTGCCAATGAGTCTTCGACGATCTGGTGCGGTGGAATTTGGCGCGCGCGGTCAACGCTTTCGACAGGGCGAAGCAGTGACTGATAGCCCTGAACGGCAAACGCACGAAATTCGGCAAAGCTTCCGCACCCCAGAGCGCGAACGAAACGTGTGATCGTTGCAGGCGATGTGGCGGTCGCCTTGGCAAGGTCTTCGATCCCCATCGTTGCGACGGGAAAGGGGTTGGCGAGTACGAAATCAGCAATCTTCTGCTGGTTGGCAGTTAGCTTGCTGCGACTCGTCTCGATAAGGAGTGCAAGAGTCACGATGTTCCCGGTTCTTTTATTATGAAAAAATAGATATCTCTATTTTTTAGAAATGAAAATATATTTTCATGTCCGATGACGCATTTTTTGAACAATCTGTAGATCGGTTCGGTTTTCGCTCGCCTATCTGCCTGTTCGATGAATGCACATAACAGGAGCCGTTTTGGCGGGGACATGAGGTAAGTCTTTTCGTTCGCCGCACATGGGTCAACGCACCCCGCCTGCTCTTCGGCGGACAGATACGGTATCAAAGCATGGAGTGACGGAGCCGCACTACGTCCAGGCGTAGCGGACAATATGGAAAAAGACGGGTGCAGCAAAAACCAGGCTATCGGCCCGGTCCAGCATGCCGCCATGACCTTCGATCATGTGACCCCAGTCCTTTACGCCGCGATCGCGTTTTATTGCAGAGGCGACGAGACCGCCGAAAAAGCCCATGACGCAGGAAAGCGCGGCAAGCATTCCGGCTTCCAGCGGCGAAAATGGCGTGAGCCAGTAGAGCCCTGCGCCCATCAGCGACGCGCTCGCAATCCCTCCGATCAGCCCCTCCCAGGTCTTGGATGGCGAGATGCTGGGGGCGACCTTGTGACGGCCGAAAAGCTTGCCGAAGACATATTGCAGCACATCGCTGCCCTGCACCGTCGCAATCAGAAACGCGATCAGCAGCAACCCTCGCCCCTCATTGCCGGGAATTGGCAGGGTCACCAGCGCCGGCACATGGCTGATGCAGTAGACCGAGAGCATGATGCCCCATTGCTGTTCGCTGACCCGCTCGAGGAAACGGGACGTGTCACCGCGCATCGCCGTCAGCGCCGGCATGGCGAGGAAGCAGTAGACCGGAATGAAGATCGAATAGAGCCCGTACCAGTCTATCCAGATCAGATAATACTGAACCGGGTTGATGATCATAAACATGCCAAGCAGCGTCCAGCGATCCGCGTGGCGCGTGTTGGTCAGTGTCACATATTCCCGAAGAGCGGCGAAGGACACGAAGGCGAAAAGCAGGATCACGCCGCCCGCGCCAAACAGGAAGGCGAAGCTGATGCCCGCCACCATGATCCACCACGCCTTGATACGCGCATTGAGATTGTCGAGCGTCGAAGGCAAGGGTTTCGGGCTGCGCCACGACAGCACGCCTGCAATGATGCTTGCCGTCACGAGCACGCCGACCAGACCGAGGAAAAGGCGCGTGGTGTCATCGCTCATTGGCTGTTTCCATCGTTTCGGGGTGCAAGCGAGAGAAGCGCTTGCCGGGCACGGTCGAGAAACACCTTTCTGTCCTCGCCTTCTGTGAGAGCTACCGGCGTGCCGAAAACGACCCGGCACAAAAGCGGTATGGGCAGAAGCGCACCCTTGGGCAGCACGCGCGACATGTTCTCGATCCAGCAGGGAACCAGCTCGACATCCGGCCGGGCTAGGGCGAGATTATAGAGGCCGGACCGAAACCGCAGCAGTGGTTCTTCGGTCATGTTGCGGGTACCTTCGGGAAAGAAGATGAGCGATTGGCCCGCGTCCAGTGCATCGAGCATCACCTGCATCGGATCCGCCGTCCGCTCCACCCAGTTACGCTCGACAAGAACGGTGCGCAGCAGCCGACGGGAGATGAATTGGCGCACACGGCCTGAACCCCAATAGTCCGCACCGGCAACCGCCGCCGTCCTGCTGCGCTCGGTGGGCGTCAGGCAGGTTGAGACGAGAATGAAGTCGCCATGGCTGGCATGATTGGCGAAATAGATGCGTTGCCGGCCATTCGGTGCCGATCCGGCCCATATGGGACGCACCCCGGTTACCGCGCGTGCGAACACCGCGAGCACGGAACCGGACACGATCTGAAGCAAGGACACGCCGCCTCTCACTGTGGACCTCCATTCACCGCATCGAGTAGAAGAATGCCGTACAGCACGATGCCGATGGTGAGGGTCAGCCATTGCAGGAGGATGAGGCGCCTGCATCCTGAAAAACGTTGCGACAGGGGCGCTGCAACCACGGGCCTTGCCCGAAGCCCCATGCGCGCCAGCAGCTCATCGATCGCCGACAGCCCTGCCTCTTCACTGTCATGCGACAGGGCAACACGAAAGAGGAAGGCATCGAATAGGAGATGAACCGCAACTGCCAAAGCAACGAGGCAGAAGGCCAGCAACAGCAACCACCCAAGTGCTGCGCCAAACCCGTTGGCACCTGCCGTCAAAGGTGCGATGGCCAGCACGACAAGCTCGACCAGACTGCCGCCCAAGCTGTTACGTCTCAACCGCCCGGCCATTTGCGTCGTCGCTGTTTTCCAGTCGGTCATCGCGCAGCCTCATCGATTGCCGCATAGGTTTCCAACTTAATGTGAACCGGCCGGCCGAGCGCTTTGAGCTGCTCGATCGCCACGGCGGCACTGGCTGCACGGCCGGACCGCACGAGCCAGCACGCAACGACAGCCGCACTGCGCTGAAAGCCGAGCGCGCAGCAGACGAGCACAGGCCCGCGGCGGCAGATTTCGTCGACGGCAAGCGCCCCGTTGCGAATGCTCTCTGGAGATAGGGGCAGCAGGTCGAGCGATGGAATGGCGCGCCAGCTCAGGCCGGGGACACGACGCGCCGGAAATTCCGCCGTCATGTCGATGACCGCGGCATAGGTTCCAAGCTCGTCACGGTTCGGAGCGCGCCCGAGGAAAACTCCATCGCCAATATAGACTGCGGCCGCGAGATTGCGCGTCCACCACCAGCGATTCGCGCGTGCGCCGAGGCGATAGGGCCAGAGCAACCAGCGGCTCGCAAGACTCGACGTCCCGTCGTTTTCCTTCTGAAAGACCTGCGGCCCCGCACCTGCGTAACCGACGGACACCAGGCAGAGCGCCATGCTCGGCCATAACCACAGGAGAGCAGCCCCACTACTATGCACAGCGATCACCGCAATCAGGAGGAAGGCCAACGCGCCGGCTGCATAGGCAATCGCCAGCCGCCACGCCTTTCGATCGCGCGTAAACCGGAAGGCGGAGAGTGGCGATGTTTTGCCGGCTGGAAAGAGCCAGAGCGCAAACAGTCCAAGCAGCATTCCTGTGGGGATGTCGATGACATGATGCTGCCAGGTGGTCATTACGGAAAGTCCGATCAGGACGCTCCAGATATGCCAGACCCCGCGGAGGAACCCCTTCAATCGGATGCGCCAATGATCCCAGATGATCACCAGGAGGGCAATATGCAGCGACGGCGCCTGGTTGAACGGTTTGTCGAAGCCACCGAGAACATCGAACATGAAGCCGAGAAGACCATGGGTTTCCGGCCGCACGAAGATCGCCTGCAACGGAAATGCGATAAAGCAAGCGACGGCGACGATCTGCGCAGTGAGATACCGGCGAGCCAGGCGGCCGACCTCTTCCGGTGTATCATTGACGAAGAGTGACAGCGCATAAAACGCGTTTATCGACCAATAGGGAATAATCGTCCAGGCGATAAAGGGAATGTGCTTTTCCCAACCGAAGGCTAGGTTAGGCACATCAGCCTGCAGCGAGGCCAGCCAGTTCGCCATGCCATAGGTGAGGTAAAAGAACGGAGCGAGGAAAAGCAGCCAAAGCGCGGCCGTTCGCACAACAGCGCCGCGCATGCCTGCCGGAACGGACGTCATCCCCTCCCCCATGCCGCCCCTCAGATCCGCTCGGCAAGCGACACGGTGAAAATCCCCCATTTGTCGATGCGTTGTTCGATCTTGCGGAAACCGGCCGTGGCGACCAGTTGGTCCATTTCCTGCTGGGTGCGCCTGCGCATGATCCAGGCCTCGCCCCCGCGGTGAGAGGTGAGTGCCCGCGCGATCATCTCGAGCTGTGGATGCCAGGGCTGGCCGGTGTAGAGCAGCAGCGAGCCCGGCTCCAGTGCCTGCGAAAGGCCACGCAGGGAGGCTTCGATTGCACCATTGTCCGGAAACAGTTCATAAAGGCCGGAGACTACGGCCAGCGTCGGCTTGGGCTCGATCGAAGCCAAGCCGGCGGTATCGAAGGCATCGGCGCGATGGAAGGTCGCTATATCATTCAGCCCGCGCTCGGCTATAAGCGCTGTGCCTTTCTCGACATTGATCGGCGAGTAATCCTGCAATCGGATGCTTTCCGGCCTCACATCGGATGTCGCCACTGCATCTAGGATATAACGCCCGTGGCCGGCGGCGATATCCAGCACCCGCAACGACTTCCCCTCCGCCTTCAGGCGGGCGAGTGCCTTACCGATCAGCTCCTCCAGATGCACCTTGCGCTGACGGATGCCGCGCCAGCCGATCGCATCGAGAAACTGCCGGTCGATCAGTCTGCCACCGGGACCAAGGCCCCGTGCTTCGTCCTCATAGACGTAATCGAGCGTCGAGCCGGAATCGAAGCCTGTGCGCAAACCCGTCCTGATGCCATTGGAAAAGAGACCGCCGAACCGGATCGAGGCACGGGTCACAGCCCAGTAAAGCCCACGAGGCGACGTTATCGATAAGGGAGTTGCCAACCGGTCGGCCTCGTCGCGGCTGTAACCGGAACGATGCGCCTGCCGAAGGTCGGCAATGACCGGCGTCTCGTCGAAACGTGCAGTGATGAACGAACGGACCTTTTTCAAAGCCTTCGCCCGATCCCGTTCACCCAACGTATCGTGATAGAAGCCGGTCAGAACATGACGTTCCTTGATCGTGCTGCCGAGGTTTTCGAAGAAGCGATGTTGCGGCGCGTGGCGCACGACAAAATCGTTGCCGGAAATAAGCAACTGCGTCGGAACGGTAATCGCGCGGGCGTCCGTGACAACCCTGTCGGCAGCTTCGTAAAGCTCCAGGAGAATATTGGAGGCGATCGGCCGGGTGATCAAGGGATCGCTGTCAAAGGACGCGATCCGCTCGGGATCATGCGTCAGGAAGCGCGCCTTGACGTAGGAATTGACGAAGAATGTGCCTTTCAGCTTTTGCCAGAAGGCAATGCCCTCCTTGGCGAAGGGCACATACAGCTTGACGTCGAACGCCGGGGAAGCCAGCACCAGAGCCCGGATGTCAGGGGCGTAGTCATGCACCCAGGTTGCGGCGAGTACCGCGCCGACACTCTGGGCTACCACGGCCACCTGATCCATGGAAAAGCCGCCGGTCTCGCGGATATGGCGAATGAAGCAATCGAGATCGCGGACCGAATGCGCAAACGACGGCGAATGGCCGCGTTCGCCGGGAGAGCGGCCGTGCCCGCGCGCATCCCAGGCATAAAAGGCGAAGTCATCGAGGCCAAGCTCATCAACGATGTGAGCAGCCCTGCCGCCATGCTCGTGGCCGCGATGCAGAAGGACGATCGCACCCCTCGCCGTGCCGGAGCGAGCGGGCCATGCACGGTAGAAAAGCTCCACGCCGTCATGGCTCGCAAAAGCGGATTCGATCATGCTCTTGTCACTCCCGCTCGACTGTTCCGTACCCTTTACGGATGAAGACCCCGGCTTTGCAGTTGATTTCTTCAACCTGCATCTGCATTTGTTGATCGTAATCAAGCGGATTCGAGCTTTCATGTCGATCTACAAACTGAAGTCGTCGTTTCAGGCCATTCTTCGCCCGTTGGTCGGGCGGCTTGCGGCAATGGGGGTGACTGCCAACCAGGTGACGCTGTTTGCCTCGCTCGTTTCGGTGGCGATCGGTGTCCTGCTGATCATCCGGCCTCTGCCGGAGCTGTTTGCGCTCGTGCCGATCTGGATGTTTCTGCGTATGGCCTTCAATGCCGTGGATGGCATGCTGGCGCGCGAACACGGCCAGCAATCCGCGCTTGGCGGTTATCTCAACGAAATAACCGACGTCGTATCGGACGCCGCACTCTATATCCCCTTCGCTCTGATTGCCCCTTTCTCGCTGCCTTGGATCGCGACCATCGTCTTCCTCGCGGTCCTTACGGAATTTGCCGGAATTCTCGGCGTCGCGCATGGCAACGGACGGAATTATGAAGGGCCGATGGGCAAGAGTGACCGTGCCCTGCTCTTCGGAGCGCTGGGCGCGCTCGTTGCCGCATTCGCAACGCTGCCGGACTGGACGTGGCATATCCAGCCGATGGCTTGCGTCCTTCTGATCTGGACCGTCGTCAACCGGGTACGGGCGGGGCTGATCAGCCCGGACTGATCATGGCTGGAAATCAGCGCTTGTCGCCAAACCGGCGCGCTGTGGTCCGGCCGGTCACCTGCTCCCAGTGTTCGTCTGCCCGGCGCTCGAAGGTTGCGGCATCGCGCGCATCGCTCTGGTAGAAAGCGCCGCGCGGCACGTCCGGTGCATAGACCTGGTCGCTCCAGCCACGGCCATCGTCATGCGGAAAGGCATAACCGACATGGCCGAGTGCCACAGCACCCTTGTAATGCGCATCACGCAGATGCATCGGCACGGCTGACGGCGCTTCGCTCGCCACATGAGCGAGCGCCAGGGAAATGCCGCGGCAGGCCGAGTTCGATTTCGGCGCACGCGCCACATGAAGCGCCGCATGCGCAAGCACGATCTGTGCTTCCGGATAACCGATCTTCTCCACCGCATGAAGCGCTGCGACGGCCGTCTGCAGTGCGGTATTGTCCGCCAATCCGACATCTTCCGATGCATGGATCATGATACGGCGGGCGATATAACGCGGATCCTCACCGCCGTGGATCAACCGCGCCAGCCAGTAGAGCGTCGCGTCCGGGTCAGAGCCGCGCATGGATTTCACGAAGGCCGAGACGACATCGTAATGCGCGTCACCGGACCGGTCGTGATTGACCGGCGCTGCCGCATAGGCCTCATCGACCATCTCTTCCGTGATCAGGACCGGATCACCCGTCGGATGACCGACGGAGAGGCTTTCCAGAACGGTGAGAGCACGGCGCGCGTCACCGCCTGAGCGGCCGGCGATACGTCGCAGGAGCGCCGGGGCCAGTTGCACCGCAATGCCTTTGCCGGCGAGATGATCAAGACCGCGACGCACGACCTCCTCCATCTCCTCGATAGCCAGCGGTTCCAGTTTCAGGATCGTCGACCGGGAAATAAGAGCGGGCGTCAGCGAGTGATACGGGTTGCCGGTCGTCGCCCCGATGAAATCGGCAATACCTTCCTCGCAGAGCGCCAGAAGGTGATCCTGCTGCGTCGCGCTGAATCGATGCACCTCGTCTGCAAACAGGAGCGTCGGGCGCATGCGCGCCTCGTCGGCAATCTTGCGGATATCGGCCACATTGTTGTGGGCGGCATGCAGTGGCCTGAAATTCTTGCCCAGCATATTGCCGATGGCCCGGGCAATCGATGTTTTCCCGAGACCGGGCGGACCATAGAGAATGATGCTGCCGAGCCGCCCCGCAGCAATACGGCGGCGCAGCATTGTTCCCTCGCCGAGAACCTTTTTCTGGCCGATGACATCGTCAAGCGTTGCCGGGCGTAATTCCGCCGCCAGCGGCATGGAGCCGGTGCGGGGAGCAGCATCGAAAAGATCGGTCATGCGAACCTCGTGGAAGCGTTCCGATCAGGCGACTCTTCTGCGCAGCAGCTTGATCGGATGACGCCGGTCTAACGCCACGAAGGGACGGGGTCAAACCGCAGCAAGCCCCAATGATCAGGGCGGATGTTCCACTCCTTAATCCGCCGCGGAGTTGAATGCTATGGCAGGACATGAGCCCACAGAGATTTGCAGCCCCCGCCGATACGGTAAGATTTGCTTTATATGTCGGCGCCTTGTTGCCAAGGGCCGACAGATGCGACCTCTCGACTTTTCACGTGTTATTCAGGCACCCGCTTTGAGAAGTATGTCGTCGACGAATTTCTTGGCACGGGGAACATCATCTTCATCAAGATGCTCGATGATGAGCGGAATGTTCGGATGCAGTCGCGCCAGACGTTTCACATAGAGATTGTAATTGAGGACACCGAGACCAGCCGCCGGCAGCTCCACCGCACCCGCACCACGGAATGTGTTTGCCTCAGGACCTTCGATCTCCACATGCTTTTCACTCGTATCAACCGCACGCTTGCAGTCTTTCGCATGAGCGATCTTGATCCGGTCGCCAAGCGCATCGAACATCGTGTTCAATGTCGCGTCGACATCATCGATGTTCGTGCCGTCGAAATAATTCGTCGGATCCATCAGCAGGCCAAGACCGGGATGCGGCAGGTCGGCAAACAGACGCAGCAGTTCGGGCGCGGAACCGATGACGTTGTTGACGTAGTTTTCGACGAGAAAGACTGCGCCGTGATCATAGGCTTCCTGTGCCAGTTCCACGATCACGTCGAGTGCTTCCTGGTATCCCTCCTCCGTCTTATTCCGCTCGTGATGAACCCAATCGCTTTCGGTGTTGAACGTGCCGGTTTCCGAGATCACATAGGGCGTGCCGAGGTCTCGCGCGTTCCGGATGATCTCCTTCAGCGCACCGACCCGGCGACCACGTTCTTCGCGATCGGGATGCGTGATGTTGGTGTAGCCCGAGATCGCGCATATCGGCAGGTTGGCCCTGCGAAATGCGTCGCGTACCACATGGCAGTTTTGCCTTGTAACTTTGCCGGGCGAGAAATCGATGTCCTTGAAGGACAGATCGAGCTGCACGGTGCTGAATCCAAGAGACTTTACCCTGTCGATGACAGTGTTGAGGTCATATGGAAAATATCCGCTGAAAATGCCAACGGGGATCATTCTGGTCTCCTTCCCTGTATCGTCTAATTGATTGAACTGCGGCTCAAGCGAGCATTTCGTCGGTGATTTCGGCAAGCGGGACCGTTCGCTCCTCCGCGATCGAGCGATAACAAGCCTCGACGCAGGCGAGTGTCTTCAGATTGTCCCGACCGGAAATCTCCGGCGTCGTGCCGCTTTCGACAGCCCGCAGCAATTGCGCCATCGTTCCGGCGAAAGCGTCGGGAAACCACACCTTGTCCCAGCCCGGCGTGATCCATCCATGCCCCAGTTTCTGGGACGTGAATGTCAATGTGCTTGGGGAATGAGCGGGATAGTTCGGCCAGCCGATCGTACCCTGCGCCAGACCTTCAGTCCCGACGACGCGCCACTTGATATAGATATCCTTCTCGGTCTCGCCGCCCGGCCAAGCCCAGACGTCGTCAAGACTGGATGCCAGAAAATCGTCGTCATACCTGAACGTGTATTGGGAAATACCGTCGATATGCCGGAAGTCGGTGCGCGGATCACTGCGGGTGATCGCCGTGACCTTGGCTGGATCTCCGAACAGGTAACGGAAGGCATCGATATGATGGATGCCCATGTTGAGGATTTCCACCCTGTCGTAGCGGCGCAGAAAATCCTGCCAATGCGGGATGGCACGCATTTCGATTGTCGCCAGCACACGGTCTCCGAGAAAACCCTGGTCAAGCAGCGACTTCAACGCCCGCATCGACTGGTCGTATCGCATGTTGGAATTGACGCCGAGCGGTATTCCGGCTGCCTCGCAGAGCTCAACGATCTCGCGCGCTTCAGGCAGGTTCATGGCCAGCGGTTTCTGGGCAAGGATACCTCGAATATGGCTTGTTTCCCTGACCGCCTCCCGCACGATCTGAAGCTGCTGATCCGGCGGTGCTGCAATATCCAGGATTTCGATATTCGGGTCTCGGATCAACTCCTGCCAACTGTCATGGACATGAGCAATGCCACGCTGCCTTGCCACGTCCTCCGACTGTGCCCGGTCCAGCGATGTGATGGCATAAGGTGTGAAGCCGACATCGTTGTAAGCCACGAGGTGGCAGTCCCGCATGATAAAGCCCGCGCCGATGCAGCCGATGCGGAAATCCTTGCGCCCTGGCAACTCGGGATCGATCCTGAGATTGAGTTCACTCACGATATTTCTGGTCATCAAATCCTCCCGTTCAAAAACGTCTTCCTCCGCTTTTCCGCCTTAGGGCTGAAGTGTAGGCACCACCTGGTTCTCAATCATGGAGCGCCGCTGCACATAGGCGGGCAGGACCTTGGTGTTCGAGTTCAGACCGAACCAGGCGAAGGGATCCGTACTTGCAATAAGGGCGATGTTGGCCCAGGCATTGAAGGATCCGGAGCGGATGATCACCTTGGCGCGACGGGCGTAGTCGGCACACAGGGCCTCATGTGTCGTGCCTTTGAACACGGCACCCGCGCCGGTGTAGATTTCCTGCAGATTGGCATAAAGGTCCGGGTTGTGTTCCGGGACTTCGGAAGCGAAATGCACTTCCTCGACGAAGATCTCCTGGCGCAACACGCGCAGGATATCGAGTACATCCGGTTTGCCGTCGTAAAAGCCGAGATCAATCCGGTTGGCCTCAGGTGGTATCGGGAACCCCGCATCGGTAACAAGCACGATGTCGGTATGGCCAAGGGTCGCAAGTGCCTGGGCCAATTGCGGATGCAATATGCGATTGGGTCTCATGGTCTCCTCCTTACAGTGTCTGGAAGCTGTCCCTCAGGCAGCCTTCTTGAGAAATTCCTCGATTTCCGAGCGGGTATGATAGGAAGGCACGGTCTCCCAGCGCGTGCAGCACAAGGCAGCCACCGCCGAGGCGAAGCGCGCCGAATCCTCCAGCGATCGCCCTTCTGAAAGCCCAACCGCAAGCCCGGCATTAAAGCTGTCCCCGGCTCCATTGCTGTCGACATGGACAACCTGGAAGGCCGGAATGGAAAATGTGCCGGTCTGGCTCGCACCGATGACGCCCTTCTCGCCGAGCGTCATGACCACTGCCCCGCAACCTGTTTCAATCAGCCTGGCGGCAATGTCGCGGTTGGATGAGGGATCATCGGGAGCAAGTCCCAATGCTATCCGCGCTTCGGTCTCGTTGGGGGTCAGAACATCGACCATCGACAGATCGCGACCTGTCAGATTTTGCGCTGGTGCCGGATTGAGAATGGTCCTGGCGCCGCTGGCCTTGGCGCGCGACAACCCGTAGAGAGCCGTTTCCAGCGGAATCTCAAGCTGGGCCACGGCAACAGCCGGCACCTCGATGCGCGCAAGGATGGCATCGACATCCTCATGGCAGAACAGGGCATTTGCGCCCATGTCCACCACGATGATATTCTGTGCCGCATCATCCTTGACGATGAAGCCCGCGCCTGTCGGGCGCTCCGACGTGACGCGCAGACCATCGATACCGATGCCTTCGGCCTTCATCAGTTCGATGAACTCCTGGCCGAATACATCATTCCCGACAACGCCGGCAAAGTGGGTCCTGCAGTCCAGGCGCGCGGCCTGAACGGCCATATCCGATCCCTTGCCACCGAAAGTCTGGCGGAAATCCCATCCGAGCAGGGTTTCCCCAACAAGTGGAATACGCGCGGTCGTCATGACCAACGCCTTGGCGTAGCTGCCAAAAACAAGCACCGACATAGTGTTCTCCTCCCCCCTCGCCGTGCACTGACGTCAGTTCGTCAGTAGCCGGCGAGACTTCCCTCAATCCCGTCCACGATCGAGGGACCGGAACTTGTTCCGACGAGTTCCGCACCCGCCTCGAAAAGTGCAATCATCTTCTCGCGGGTGTTGACCTTGCCGGATACCTTGACCCTGCAGGGCGCGGTGATATTGGCTTTGAGGATCTCGACGTCTTCGACCGTCGCTACGCAGCCACCCGTACCCCAGCCGCTCGACTGCTTTACCCAGTCGATGCCTGCTTCATCGGCATAGCGCGCCGCCTTCACCTTCAGTTCCGGCGTGGTGATGTAGCCAAATTCGAGCATCGCCTTGACGACCATGCCTTCGGCCTGTGCGACACGCGTGACTTCGCGCAACTCCTCGGCATATGCCGACTCCATGCCGCCCAGAAGAAGGCCCGGATTCGGCGGGAAGTCGAATTGATCGGCACCTTCCTTCGCCAGAAGCCGGACGACGGCCAGCTTCATCTCAAGCGTATCGTTCGCCATCGGGAAATTGATGGTGGAGGCGACCTTGACGCCCGTGCCGGCCAGTTCCTTCTTGGCGAGAGATACCCAGCAGGGCGCAATCATCGCGGCATCGAAACTGTACCGAGCACAAATCTCAAGATGTGCGATCAGCCCATCGCGCGTCAGGTCGGGGTTCACATTGGTAAATTGGATCGCCTTGGCGACCTGGTGGCGGTCTGTGAAATCAATCATCCGCACATCTCCTCTCGTTTCGTTAGAGGCAGCGTAGCAATGACTTTATCCGCCGTGGATGGCGTGATGTCCCAAAGATATGGACAAAAGTCTCATTCATTTGCGCAAAGGAATGACGGACATGACTGGTCTTTGCTCAGCGCATGGATCGACGAAATTCACTCGGTGATCGGCCTACGCCCTTTCTGAAATCCCGTGAAAAATAGAGGGGGTCTTCATATCCGACCTGATGGGCGACGGAGGCGATCGGGTCGTCGGTCTCGACCAAAAGGCGCTTGGCGTGAGCAATGCGGTAACTGCGCAGCCATGTGTGTGGCGTCTGGCCGAAGGCTGACCTGAACAGGCGAAACAGATGCGATTTGCTGACACCACAGATTTCGCTAAGCCGGTCGACATCCCAGTCATCATTATAGTGGAGATGTATTTCCTTTATCAGGCGGGCCAATCCTTTATGGCAGGCTGCCTGCGGCTCGAGCAGCTGTGTGCTGCGACTTTGAAGAAGTCTCTCGATAAGACTTGCCGCAAGTGTCTCGCCAGCCGCAGCGGCGAGCAGCGAATGCTGTTGGATCTGCGTCAAGCAGGCCTCGATAAGCAGGCGAATCTCGTCCGGGTTGGCGAAGCGGAACACCGGCTCGGACTCGACCGAGAGAATTGTCAGAAGCTGGTTCAGGTTCGCGCTCTCGATCCGCACCCACAGGATTTCCCAGGGCTTTTCAGGATGGGGGTAATGGGCGTGCGGCACCTGAACCGGAAGCCAGGCCATCATATTCTTTTCGACGCGGTGGACTTTGCTGTGGAGGCGAATATGACCAGCGCCTTCCAGGCAGAATATAAATTCGTGGCCGGGAACATTGTTGCGCGAGATCCGATATTCAGGTGCCGTCCTTATGTGACCAGCCCGAAGAATACGGTAGTTGAACGGCGTGGTAGGGCTATCGAGCCCGGAATAATAGGACCTTAGAATCTCGGTTTTGCATACTTCACTTTGTGTCATCGATGAAACCGAGGTCTCGTATCTGAAGGCTTGGGATCTGGATCGGCTATTCCTCCATTTTTGACAGACATGCACTGTTGCGAAAAGCTGGCGGGAAGAAATCAGCCAGGACAAACAGTCACACGCAGAGCTAAGGCTGCAGATCTGCCGGAACTGTTTCATCATCCGGCGCGAATTCTGAACTACATCGTGCATCTGAGGGTGCGATGTCGAACCGACCAGCGGCGCTCGCGTATCTGAACAAGCATGCTCCTGCCGGCATAGACAAGCTCCAGCAGGAATGGACTTGAGCGGCTTCTCTCATGCTCGTGAAGACCGCCTGCACGTTAGTTTATCCTAAAAAATCTTGCAAGACTTTGATATATTTGAATTTATACAGAATACTCCGATCGACTGCTCGAGGAGGGACGAAGTGGTAGATCAGAGTGGAGATGAGAAGTCGCAACCGAAGAAGCAGGCATATTCATGTGGCAGGCCGCTAAAGATCTGGTTTTCGGTGACACGGCAATAGCCGAGCTTTTTGGACTGGACCCGGATAAAGTCCTCAAAGGGTTGCCTTTGGAAAACTACATGGAAAAGGTGCATCCAGACGATCGGACGAGATTGGCCCGAAATATCTCCAAGGCCGTCGGCGACGGATCACCATACAACGTGGACTATCGCTTGCGTGATGATAATGGTGTGGTTCAGCTTGTGACGGCGATGGACAAATGTTTTCGGTCCTCAGATGGCAAACCTGCCGACTATGCCGGAATTGTCTATCCGGTTGCGCTCCTCTAGGACTGTCCTGTCTCAGCCTTTGCTTCGCGATTCCGCTTGCGAAGCTCCGTCAAATGTCTCGCCAGCGCCTTGATCGATGGAACTTGTCTGGATGGGCCTTGTTCACGCCCGGAAGCAATGGCAACCGGAGGATGGCCGTTCTCATCCGCATTATTCTCGGTCATCGACCTGCGCCTCCCAATCCCAGGTAAAACCACGAGCAATTTATAAGCGTAGACATCAGTCACGTCATCAATACGTCAGCGTACCAAACTCGGATCCGTGCGCGACTGATTTGCCGATAAAGATACTGATGAATTCGAACTGGCTCTGGATATTTGTTACTTCTCAGGCGGATTTGGGCCTCGGCGCGATATACCGAACCGTAATTGCTCTGATCCAGCCGAGCGCAAGCGACCTCGTCGGCATAACGGCCTTTTGCAAAAAAGATCCGCCCCATCTCTTCGCCGTTTATGAACTCTCGATATTGGATCGGCAGCGGAGCCCGATTAAATCGACCCAAGATCTTCATAGCTGTCATGCAGCGCCCTGTCCGCTGCAGCAAAGCGGTCGCGAGCGAAATTGTGTTGGTGCCAATAGGGATAGATATAAGGCGCCCGGCTGACCAGATTTAGCCTATCGAGCTCTTCTCCGGTCAATTTGAGGTCCACGGCAGCGATGTTCTCCCGGAAATGCTGTTCGGAAAGGCCGCCGACGACCAGCGAACTGATAGCCGGTCTTGTCAAGGTCCAGGCCAGTGCGACCTGTGCCGCCGTGGCATTTCGCTCCAAGGCAATTTCATCGAGCACATCGACAATTTTCCAGAGCTTCTCCTGATCTCGAATCGGCGGTTCGGACCAGCCGGCCGACTGGCGGCTATCCTTCGGCGCCCGGTCTCGAGCGAAAGCGCCCGACAGAAGCCCTGCTGCCAGCGGGCTCCAGACCGTGACACCAAGTCCCTGGTCGATAGAGATCGGCAAAAGTTCGTATTCGGCTTCACGCGCTTCGAGTGTGTAGTGAACCTGTTGGGTGACGAAGCGGGCCAGGTTCCGCTGATCGGCAACGGCGAGCGCCTTCATCAGATGCCAGCCGGAATAATTCGAGCAGCCGATGTATCGGACTTTGCCGGCCTGGATAAGGCTGTCGAGCGCCGACAGCATTTCCTCCAACGGTGTTACGCCATCCCATTCGTGCATGTGATAGATATCGATATGATCGGTCTGCAACCGCTTCAGGCTTCGCTCGCATTCGCGGATCAGGTGAAACCGGGACACCCCTTCATCATTCGGGCCGTCGCCGATGCGCATGCGCGCCTTGGAGGAAATCAGCACGCCTTCGCGACGGCCTTTCAGCGCCTCACCGAGAATTTCCTCGGAGCGGCCGAACGAATACATGTTCGCCGTATCGAACAGATTGACGCCACCATCAATGCAGAGGTCGATGAGCCTGCGGGCGTCATCGACGCCTTGATTGGCGACCCTCGCAAAAGCGCCAACCCCACCGAAGGAAAAAGTTCCCATCGAGATCGCCGACACTTTGAGGCCGGACTTTCCCAGAACGCGATATTCCATCGTCTCCTCCCAAAAGACTTAAGAAAATTTCTGCCCGCGAGGCTTCACCCGCGGCATGGACCATTACTCCGCCGGTTGCCGTCTCGCGATACGTACCCTCGGCTGTACCGGCGCTGGTCGCGGAACATCCCGTCCATCGCTGGCGCGCAGGACGAGGTCGGCCCCCACCAACATCTTGACCGAAGGCTGGCTTTCCGCGGCCGTGATGAGGTCGTCGAGGACCGTCACCGCGAGATAGCCGATCTTGCGCTTGGAAACCTCGATCGTGGTCAGTGGCGGCTCGGTCGTCGCACTCTGCGGCAGATTGTCGAAGCCGATGATCGACACATCGGAGGGAACCTGGACGCCAAACTCCTTCAACGCCTTCATGAAGCCATAGGCGATGATGTCGTTGGTGCAGAAATAACAGTCGGCAAGCTCCAGGCCGCCTTCCATCAGCGCGCGGGTATCCTGATAGGCGCCATCATGTGTCGACTCGATCGAGAGAACATCGCTTTCGCGCACCTTCAGGCCAAGCCGCGCCATGTGTTTGAAAAATGCGTCCTGCCTCAGACGAAAATTCGTGGTGTCGACGTGGCTGGCGACAAAGCCGATCCGTTCGAAGCCGTGGCTACGAAACCGCGCCAGCACCTTGTAGACGGCATCTTCATTGTTCATGTCGACGAAATTGGCATCAACGACATCGTAAAACGTATCGATGAATACGGTCGGAAAACCGATACCCTGAATGAGCCTGATGTCGTCTTCCGTCAGTTCTGTACCAAGCGCGATCACACCGCTGATAGGGGCTCCGGCAAGCGATTCCGCCACGGCGCTGATCGGCTGGCCTTCGAAACTGACAACCTCCAGCGTGTAATTCCGCCGGGTCGCTTCGGCCGACATGCCGTCGATATAGTCGGAGATGAACACACTGTGATCGCGGTTCACCGTGTGGCCATGCTTGGAGATTTTCAGGAAGCGCAGCGTCTCGCCGCCGCCTTCACTACTACCCTTCAGGCTGCGCGGAACATAGTTGAGCCGCGCGACAGCTTCGAGCACACGGGCACGCGTCACCCCGGAAATATCACCCTTGCCATTCAGCACGAGAGACACGGTTGCCGGGGAAACCCCAGCCGCCTGCGCGATGTCCCGGATGGTCAGTTTTTTTGTCGTCTTCATACGCCCTGGGGACCCCTAAATCGGTTCAAACACTGAAATGTGTTTAGTAAACGGTCCAGTCGCCTATTTGAGCGTTATGATAATTCAAACGCCCGCGCAACCGCAAAAATTGACCAAAAAACCACTTGCTAAGCGAAAAATGCTTTGGTAGCCATTTACTAAAGCTCGAGCTTGTTTACTAAACATGGGGAGGAGACCATGCAGAAAACCGGCGAACAGTTGGTCATGCTTGTCGTGATCAACTGCGTTCTGCTCGCATTGGGTGCTGCCATTTCAGGCGGGACCTTTCTGTCGGTATTCAACCTTCAATCCATGGCAAGTCAGGTACCCGAAATCGGCCTGCTTGCGATCGGCGTTATGCTTGCCATGTGCGCCGGCAATGGCGGCATTGATCTTTCCGGTATCGCGCTGGCAAACCTGTCGGGCGTGATGTCGGCAGTCATTCTCTCGTCGTTCCTGTCCGCTACGGACAGCGAAATGGGCTTCAGCCTCGCCTTCATGGCAATGACCGTTGGCATAGGATTTGTCGGCGGAACGATTAATGGCCTGTTGATCTCGAAGCTCAACATCACGCCGATCCTCTGCACGCTCGGCACGCAGATGGCATTCATGGGGCTTGCGGTCGTGGTTTCCGGCGGCAGGGCGACAACGGTCGGCAGCCCCGATCTCCTGTCGCGTATCGGCAACGACATGTTCTTGGGAATGCCGATCAGCTTCCTGATCTTCGCAGTCGTCGCGGCGCTTATCGCCGCCGTACTGAAGTTCACCCCCTACGGGCTTTGGCTGATGCTGATGGGCACCAACCCGAAGGCTGCCGTTTACGCCGGCTTCCCGCGTACCGGCATCATCGTCGGCACTTATGCGCTCAGCGGCACATTGTCCGGCATCGCCGGCATGATCATCGCTGCCCGCAACGTCAACGTGAAGTTCGATTATGGCAGCTCTTACCTTCTGATCGCGATCCTGATCGTCGTCATGGCCGGCGTGAAGCCGGAGGGCGGTTATGGCCGTGTCGTCTGCGTCGTCTTGAGCGCCATCGCACTGCAGCTGATGTCGAGCCTGCTGAATTTCGGCGGCCTGTCCAACTTCGTACGCGACTTCGCCTGGGGCCTACTGCTCCTCACCTTCCTTGCCGTCGGCCGATACGACGTCGTCGGTTTCCTCATGCCTTTCAAAGAACACGCCAAATCTTCGGGGCCAGGCCCTCAGGCACCGAAGCCAAACAACTGAGGGATCTCGTGGAGGAGAAAATGAAAGCAGTATCGAAGCATCTTCTGATCGGCGGTGTCGCAGTCGCTGCCCTTCTTTCCGGTACCGTCGGAACCCTGATGGCCCAGGAAAAACCGGTCATCGCAACTGTCGTCAAGATCAGCGGCATTCCGTGGTTCGACCGCATGAACACCGGCGTCGAAGCCTATCAGAAAGCCAATCCGGATGTCGTCGCCACCCAGAGCGGCCCGGCAACCGCCGATGCTGCCCAGCAGCTGCAGATCATCCAGGACCTGATTGCCAAGGGCGTCAATGCGCTCGCCGTCGTTCCGATGGATCCTGCCGTTATCGAAGGCACGCTGAAGCGCGCCATGGACCGCGGCATCGTGGTCGTCACCCATGAAGCCGACAACCAGAAGAACACCCAGGCCGACGTTGAGGCCTTCGACAACAGCGACTACGGCGCAGCTTTGAACGTGCGCCTTGCCGAATGCATGGGCAACAAGGGCAAGTGGACGACCTTCGTCGGCTCGCTCGGCAGCCGCACACATATCCAGTGGGTCACGGCCGGCGAAGAGAATGCCAAGAAACATCCTGACATGCAGCTCGTCGATCCGAACAACGAATCCTTCGACGATGCCAACGGCACCTACGAGAAGGCCAAGGAAATCCTGCGCAAGCATCCGGATATCAAGGGCTTCCAGACATCTGCCGGCAACGACGTTCTTGGCGTCGGCCGCGCAATCGACGAAGCAGGGCTTTCCGGCAAGGTTTGCCTCGTCGGCACCGGCCTGCCGAACCCGTCCGCCGATCTGCTCGAATCCGGCGCCATCACCGCGATCGGCTTCTGGGATCCGCAGAAAGCTGGCATGGCGATGAACTCCGTCGCACGCCTGCTGCTTGAAAAGAAGGAAATCAAGGACGGTACCGATCTCGGCGTGCCGGGCTATGAAAAAGTGACCGTCAAGAAGGGCGCCGGCGATGGCCTGCTGATCATCGGCAACGGCATGGTTCTGGCCGACAAGGCAACCTACAAGGAACACCTGTTCTAATCCTCCCGACCATACCGGCTGGCGCTCATAAAAGCGCCGGCCGGACCGAGCACGCCCTTGATGGCGAGCGCAATGAAAGAGGACTTTCCATTGTCGGCGACTTCCAACACAAAAGACGCATCGGGCCGGTTCCTGGAACTTCGCAACATCCAGAAATGGTTTGGCGGCGTACACGCGCTGCGCGGCATCGACCTGACGCTCGACCTCGGCCAGGCCTATCACTTGCTTGGCGAAAACGGCTGCGGCAAGAGCACGGTGATCAAGATCATGTCCGGCGCGATATCGCCCAGTGCAGGCGAGATCATTCTGGAAGGCGAATCCCATTCGGCGATGACGCCGATCCAGTCGCTGAGCGCCGGGATCGAGACGGTCTACCAGGACCTGTCGCTATTGCCGAACCTGACGGTGGCGGAAAACGTCGCGCTCAACGAACAACTTGTATCCGGCAATGGCCGGCTCGGACGCATTTTCGATCGAAAGAGGCTGAGAGAAACCGCCGAAAAGGCACTGGCCACCGTCGGTCTTCCCAACAACGCCGCCTTCCTCAACACGATCGTCTCCGATCTGCCGCTCGCTGCGCGCCAGTTGGTGGCCATTGCTCGCGCGATCGCTACCCGCGCCAAGCTGGTCATCATGGATGAGCCTACCACCTCGCTCACCCGCCGCGAGGTCGACAACCTCATTCGCGTGGTCGAAAGGCTACGTCAGGAAAATGTCGCAGTCCTGTTTGTCACCCACAAGCTGGATGAATGTTACCGGATCGGCGGCAACGCCGTTGTCTTCCGTGACGGGCAATGCGTCGCCCAAGGCCCGATCGAAAACTACACCAAGACCCAGATCGCCGAGCTGATGACCGGCCGGGCGATCGATTCCGCCCGTTATCGCTCGACCAAGCCGATGGACGGCGAACTTTTCTCCGTAAAAGACCTGACCGCCGCAGGCGTCGAGCGGATGAATTTGGCGCTCCGAAAGGGCGAGATCCTCGGCATCACGGGCCTTGCAGATTCCGGCCGCAATGAGCTTGCAATGGCGATCACCGGCGTGGCTCCGGCCCGGGCCGGCACGATCATGCTTGATGGCAGGCAAGTGACAATCCGCCGTCCCGCGGATGCGATCGAACAAGGAATCGGCTACGTGCCGGAGGACCGGCTGGCAGAAGGGCTTTTTCTCGACAAGTCGATCCTTGAAAACGAGATCGCCCTGATCCTGACAAGGCTCAGCAACAGTCTGGGCGTCATCGACAAGAAAGCCAGCCGCGAAACCGCAGCCCGACTCTCGGAAGAAATGCGTCTCAATACGAAGGACCTGGATCTGCCGGTCGGCGCGCTCTCGGGCGGCAACCAGCAGCGCGTGCTGATCGGCCGTTGGCTCAGTATCGAACCGAAACTGCTTGTGCTGCACGGCCCGACCGTTGGTGTCGATGTAGGCTCGAAGGACACGATCTACCGCGCCATACAGGCGCTCGCCGAACGGGGCATCGGTCTCATCATCGTCAGCGACGATCTTCCTGAACTTCTCCAGAACGCCGATCGCATCCTGGTGATGAACGGCGGCAGGATCGTTGCCGAATTCGATGCGGAGCAGGCCACCGAGGACCAGCTTTATCAAGCCATGCTGACATCCAAGCTGGAGACAGTCCAATGAATACATCGCGACTGGAAGAACTGCAGCAGGGACAAGCTGAGCGTCAGGCCTTCAGCCTTGGTGATCTGATACGCCGGCGGCCGGAGACCATCACTGCCACATTGCTGGTCGCCATCTGCATCATCGTTGCGATCGCGAACCCGGCTTTCCTGCAGCCCTCGACCCTGGTCGATATCGGCCGCGCCAGCGTGGTGATGGGGCTGTTCGCGCTCGGCGTTCTCGTCATCCTCGCCGCCGGCGGCATCGACGTTTCGTTCACAGCGATTGCGGCCTTCACCATGTATTCGCTGACGGTTCTGGTACAGAAATATCTACCCGGCCTGCCGATTGCGGTAATCCTGCTGATTGCCACGGCTGGCGGCGCGTTGCTCGGCGTCATCAACGGGTTGCTGGTGCATCATCTCAAGGTACCTTCGCTGATCGTCACGATTGGCACGCAATATCTGTTCCGCGGCTTCCTTCTGTCCTTCATCGGCACGGTGTGGATCATGTCCCTGCCGCCGCAGATGGGGGCATTTGGCCGGCTTCCGCTGCTGCAGTTCGAATCCGCCAATGGCGCAACGATCACCCTGCCCTTCTATTTTCTGGTTTTGCCGATCGCCGCTATCGCCACCTGGTGGATCCTCAACCGCACGCTGATGGGCCGCGCCATCTTCGCCATGGGCGGTAATGCGAATATCGCAAGCAGGCTCGGGTACGACCTGAAGAAGCTGCATATCTTCATCTTCGGTTATGCGGGCGCGCTCGCCGGTCTTGCCGGCATCATCCACGTCTGCGCCAACCGCCAGGCAAATCCTTTCGATCTCGTCGGCACCGAGATCAACGTCATCGCCGCCGTCGTGCTCGGCGGCGCCAAGATCACCGGCGGAACGGGCACGGTGCTCGGCACCATTCTCGGCGTGCTTCTGATCGTCGTCATCAACAGCGTACTCGTGCTGGTCGGCATTCCAAGCACCTGGCAGCGGCTTGTGGTCGGCGTCTTCATCCTGCTGGCAGCCGCGTTCTTCGTGACGCGCCAGCGCAAGAAATAAGCTTATCCGGAGGAAACCATGAAAAAATTCCTGAACGATCCCGTAAATTTCGTCGATGAGATGCTCGAAGGCATCTACCGCGCCCACCCGGAAGTCACCTACACGGCTGACGACAAGCGCTGCATGGTCACCGCAAAGCCGAAGACCGGCAAAGTCGGCATCGCGACCGGCGGCGGCTCCGGCCATCTGCCGCTTTTCCTCGGCTATGTCGGTGACGGCATGCTGGATGGCGCAGCCGTCGGCGGCGTCTTCCAGTCGCCAAGCTCGGAACAGATGTACCAGGTCACCAAGGCGATCGATCAGGGCGCCGGCGTTCTCTATATCTACGGCAATTACAGCGGCGACATCATCAACTTCGACATGGCTGCCGAACTGGCCGATCTCGACGGAATTCAGGTCAAGCAATGCGTCGGCAATGACGATGTTGCCTCCTCCAAGGTTGGCGAGGAGCATAAGCGCCGTGGCGTTGCCGGCATCTATTTCGTCTACAAGGCGGCCGGTGCCGCCGCAGCAGAAGGCCTGTCGCTCGACGAGGTTCACCGGCTCGCGGAAAAGGCGCGCCTGCGCACCCGCACGATGGGCGTGGCACTCTCAAGCTGCGTCGTGCCGGAAATCGGCCATGCCACCTTCTCGATCGGCGAAGACGAGATGGAAATCGGCATGGGCATCCATGGCGAACCGGGCATCAGCCGCAAGAAGCTTGCCTCCGCCGATGCCGTCATCGATGAAATGATGGAGCGCATCTTTGCCGAGCAGGACTACAAGTCCGGTGACGAGGTCGCCGTGCTGATCAACGGTCTCGGCGGCACACCGCTGGAAGAACTCTACATCCTTTTCCGCCGTGTCGCACAACTGCTGGAAGGTCGCGGCGTCAATGCCAAGCATGTCTGGGTCGGCGAGTTTGCGACCTCGATGGAAATGGCTGGCGCGTCCGTCTCGATCCTGCATCTCGATGCAGAACTCGACCGGCTTGTTTCGGCCCCCGCCAACACACCTTTCTTCAAGCATTTTTCCGCGTGAGGTCGAGACCATGGACGCCATTACCGCTTCCGATCTGATCCGTTTGTTTGATGCGTGGAAACAGCTTTTTGCCGAACAACGGGAATTTCTGATTGCTCTAGACGGCAAGGTCGGCGACAGCGATCTCGGCATCACCATGAGCAAATCCTTTGCCGCAGCGGCCGAAGCCGTTGCGGCGGAAGGCGAAGCTGCCGGTATAGCCAAGCTTCTGCGCACCGCAGGCGCCACCATGGCGCGGACGGCTCCCTCCACCATGGGCACGTTGACCGCAACGGGCTTCCTTCGTGCCAGCAAGGCGGTCGAAACGGCAACCTCACTCGGCACGACGGAGATGGCGGCATTCTGGGTTGCCTATCGTGATGGCATTGCCGAACGCGGCAAGGCGAAGGTCGGGGACAAGACGATCGTTGACGTTCTCGATCCCGTCGCCCGCAAGCTGGAGGAATTGGCCGCTGCAGGCCAACCGCTTCCTGCAGCTCTTGCCGCCGCTGCAGCCACGGCCGAAGATGCACTGGAGAAAACCAAGACCATGGTTGCCCAGCATGGCAAGGCGGCGGCTTTTCAGGAAAAGACCGTCGGTCTTCAGGATGCCGGTGCAACCGTAGGGGCGCTTCTTATCCGAAAACTCAGCGACTTCGTGGCGACCTGAAAACGGACAACGCGATATCAGGAGCACCGCTGAAATACTGAACTCTTCAAAGCAATAGATCTCGAAAAATTGGTTGCCGAGAATTTCGCGTGGATCAGCGTGATGTCGCTGACATTGGCCGCCGCGGCGCGGCGGCCTGCTGCCGGACGCCGTACAGGATCCGGCCTATTTCTGGAGACATCGGTCAGCCTTTCCGACATGGATACCCCATCGGTGACATCGGAATAATAGCGGCCTCTTTCGGCAAGGAAGCAGCCGGAGATCTCGCCCGTCGCCTGGCGCTCATCACGAGAACATCTGCCTACACGGCTATTGGCTCAATAGGCCGACCAAGCTGCATTCGATGCGGCGCTTACGTCAATCGCTGGCATGCATCCTGCTCTAGGGACAATAGAGGAAAGAGCTTCATCGGAGGCATAGATTTCCCTGCGCTCCCCGAGCGCCTGACGACTGCTATTTGTCGACAAAATGACCGTGTGAATGTCGCCGACTCCGATGGGGGCGGCTTCGATTTTGGACGAAATGACGCACGCATTGATTGATAAACGCCAGCGACCATTAATATGGTGGTATATTACATCATCTCCCATGATCATGTTTGGAAACGACGTGCCGCGAGGACGAAGACGGCTGTGTTCCCTGATGGTCAGTCAACATTCGGGAGATAGAGATGACAAGCGAGCTTACGGGCGACCAGCCGTCACTGCCTGCAAAGGCATTGAAGACGGTGGGTCGATATAGATGGACAATTGTCGGGTTGTTGTTCTTCTCGACAACCATCAACTACATGGACCGTCAGGTCCTGGGCCTCCTCAAGCCGACCTTGATGGGTGATCTGGGGTGGACGGAATCTGACTACGGCGACATCGTCGCTGCGTTTTCACTCTTTTATGCATTTGGCTACGTCGGCGTTGGTCGCCTGATGGACAAGGTCGGAGTAAAGATCGGTCTTCCAGGCGCCGTCGCCGCGTGGAGCTTTTTCGGCATGATCCACGCCTTCATGAGCAGCGTCTGGGGCTTCAAGGTCGCGCGCGCTGGTCTGGGCCTGACGGAAGGTGGAAATTTTCCTGCTTCGATCAAGACGGTGACGGAGTGGTTTCCTGCCAAGGAACGTGCGCTTGCCACCGGTATATTCAATGCCGGTAGCAACGTAGGTGCCGTCGTCGCTCCGATCCTGGTGCCGCTTATCCTCCTGACATGGGGCTGGCGCGCCTGCTTCCTGATCACGGGGGCGATCGGCTTCGTGTGGGTTGTGGCCTGGTATTTCATGTATGAGAAACCAGAGAAGAACCGGCGCCTTTCAAAAGAAGAGCTGGCCTATATCCGGAGCGACGTCATCCCGCCGCAGGTCCACGTTCCCTGGCTGCAGCTGCTTAAATATCGCGGCACCTGGGCCAATATCGTGGGGACCTGCTTCAGTGCACCGGTATGGTGGTTCTATCTGAACTGGGTTCCCGGCTTCCTGCACCAGCAATATGGCCTCAACCTGATGGCTGCGATGCTTCCGCTGATCATCATCTATTGCATGGCGGACGTTGGTAGTATCGGTGGCGGCTGGCTGTCCTCCTATCTGATCAAGAAAGGCGTCAAGACACTGAAGGCCCGCAAGATAGCCTTCCTCGTCTGCGGTCTCTGCGTCGTGCCGGTTTTCATGGCCTCGCAGGTTTCCAACATGTGGATCGCCGTTCTTCTGATTGGTGTCGCAGCATCCGCTCACCAGGGATATTCGGCCAATGTCTATACGATCGTGACCGACACGATGCCGCGTAACACGGTGGGTTCGGTTGTCGGTATCGGTGGCTTCTGCGCCTACATTGTCGGCATGTTCGTTTCCATGGGTGTCGGCCGCCTGCTCGATGCGACAGGGGGTAATTACCACATCCTCTTCATCATCGCTTCCTCGCTTTACCTGATCGGTCTCGTCCTCATGCACTTCATCCTGCCGAAGACGGGTTCGGGCATGACCCCTGCCGGGGTCGAAGTGTAAGCGCTTTGAATCATCAAGGAGATCCCCGCAAGGGGGATCTCCGGTTACCGGACGAGGGACAGGTGCAAGTTCGCGTCGCAACTCGACCGCCACTTGGCAAGGACGGCCTACGCGTTCCGGCACGCATCTTCGGCGAGCGGATCGACAGACAATTGGCCAGCCGCCTTAAACCAGATCGAGGATTTTATGGACACTCATTCAAATAGCGCTGTTCCGGGTCAACGTCTCTGCAGTGCATCGCTTTCCACGCTGCCAGCAACCGTTCATCGCCCATCTTACCACCGCGAGGCAGTGTCTCCAGGCATCGTGCATATTGGCCTCGGCGCGTTCTGCCGCGCCCATCTCGCCACCTATACCGATGACGTTCTGGCAATGGGAGCAAAGGACTGGGGCATCGTCGGTGTCGACACCATGTCTGCCGCCATACGCGACGCCTTGATGCCGCAAGATTGCCTCTACACACTGCTTGCGCGGGACAATGGCGAGGACAAGCTGCGCGTCATCGGCTCGATGATTGACGTCATGATCACCAGTGACCAGCGAGGCGAGATTTTCGATCTTCTGGTCGATCCGAAAATCCGCATCGTCACGCTGACCGTCACTGAAAAAGGCTATTGCCAGGATGCGGCAACCGGTTCGCTCGACGAAAAACACCCGGCAATTCTGGCAGATCTTGCCAACCCGACCGCACCCAACAGCATTCCTGGCTTTCTGACTGAAGCAATCCGGCTGCGGCAGCAGGCGGGGCATCCCCCCTTCACCGTGCTCGTCTGCGATAATCTCGCACAAAACGGCACCAGGGTTCGTGACATCGTTTCGCGTTTCGCCACGCTTCGCGATCCGGAATTGGGCCGCTTCATATGGGAAAGTGTATCCTTTCCTTGCACGATGGTGGACCGGATAACGCCGGCCACCCAGGACGCCGATCGCGCGACCGTCGCCGCAGATCTCGGTCTGGAGGATGCCTGGCCGGTCGTGACCGAGCCGTTCCGCCAATGGGTGATCGAGGACCGTTTCCCGATGGGGCGCCCGGCCTGGGAAAAAGCCGGCGCCATCATGGTGGATGACGTGCATCCCTTCGAGATGATGAAGCTGCGCTGCCTGAACGGTGCCCACTCGACCCTTGCCTATCTTTCGGTTGTCGCGGGTATCGAAACGATCTCGGACGCGATGGACAATGCGGATCTGTCGAAAATCATCCGACAATTATGGGATCGCGACTTGATCCCCAGCCTGCCGATCGTCCCAGGAACGAATGTCGAAGCCTATACGCGGGAACTCGAAACCCGCTTCCGGAACAAGGGCGTTCGTCACCTGACGCTGCAGATCTCTTCCGACGGATCGCAGAAATTGCCGCCACGCCTTCTCGAAGCCGCCCGCGAATTATACGCCGCCGGCAAGGAGCCCGAAGTCATACCATTGACGATTGCGGCCTGGATGCGTTTCGTCTCAGGCAGAAATGAACGCGGCGCGGATTACAGGGTAGCAGACCCTTACGCCGAGCGGCTGACGACAATCGCCGCGAATGCCGGCAATGATCCCGAACTGCTCGCCGACAGCCTGTTTGCGGTGCGGGACATCTTTGGCGGCGACCTGCCCGCCAATCCGCACTTCCGCACCGCCGTAATCCGCCATCTGTCTGGTCTGATGACGGACGGTACCGCCAAAACCCTGAAAGCCTTCCTCGCCGATAACTAGGCCACTGCGCATACGCACACGAACATCAAGACAAGGAGAATATCAATGGAACAGACATGGCGCTGGTTTGGCCCGGAAGATCCCGTCAGCTTGGAGAAAGCCCGCCAGGCGGGAGCCACAGGCATCGTTACTGCCCTGCATCACATGAACCAGGGCGGCATCTGGCCTGTCGATGAAATCGAGAAGCGCAAATCCGTCATCGAGGCAGCCGGATTGAACTGGTCGGTCGTCGAGAGCATCGGCGTGGGCGAAGAGATCAAGACTCGTAGCGGCAATTTTCGCGAGAAGATCGACAACTACAAGCAATCCATTCGCAACGTCGCACGTTCAGGGGTGAAGGTGATATGTTACAATTTCATGGTCATCACCGACTGGAGCCGCACCAACCTGATGTATCGGCTGCCGAATGGCGGTTATGCCCTGCGCTATGACAGCGTCGATTTCGCGGCATACGATCTTTTCGTTCTGAACCGCAAGAATGCTGAAAGCTCCTATTCCGGCGAACATCTCGAAATGGCCGAAAAGCGTTTCAACGCGATGAGCCAGGAGACGGTCGCAGAGTTGGAGCGGACGCTGATCGATTGGCTACCGGCTCGCGACTTTGCCTACAACCGTTCGACGTTCAAGGATATGCTCGAACTTTACCAGCAGATCGGCACGGAGGATCTGCGTGCCAATCTCATCGAATTTTTGCGTGAAATTACGCCGGTGGCCGAAGAGGAAGGCGCGCGTCTATGCATCCATCCCGATGATCCGGCATTCCCGATCTTCGGCCTGCCGCGCGTCATGTCGTGCGCCGATGATGTGAGAGCACTTTTCGCAGGTGTTCCGCAGGAGGCCTGCGGCCTGACGTTATGCACCGGCTCTTTCGGCTCCAACCTGAAAAACGATCTGCCGGCCATGGCAAAGGAATTTGCGTCACGGATCCATTTCGTTCATCTGCGCAATACCACGCATGAGCCGGATGGTTCCTTCTACGAAGCCGATCACCTTGGAGGCGATACCGATCTTATTGCTGTGACGGCAGCGATCATGGCGGAGGAAGCCCGGCGAGCTTCGATCGGGCACCCCGTTCAACAGATACCGATGCGCCCCGATCACGGCCACCTTCTCGGCGATGATATCGGTCAGACGATGAACCCGGGCTACTCGTTCGTCGGTCGCCTCAAGGGACTTGCCGAACTCCGGGGTGTCATGCATACGATCAGCGCATTGAGAGACGGAAGAATTGCCTGAAAGCGCGCAATATCACGCGACCAAAGGCATCGGCGCCAAAACGCGCCGATGCCTTTATTATAAACAGCACCTTCCTAGCGAGTGGCGATTTTGACATAGCCCATAATGAAGCGAGAGAGACCATGATGGACCGCAGCCGATACCGTTTGACGAACCAGGTGTTTGACAAAATCAGGGACGATATCGTGAGCGGCCGCCTGGAACCTGAAACGCCGCTTTCGGAAGCGGAGATCTGCGAGCAGCTGGGGGTCAGCCGGACACCGGTACGCGAGGCGCTCATCAAGCTTTCTGAGGAAGAACTGGTCGTCATCTATCCCCATGTCGGCACATTCGTCGCCCCGATTTCCCTGGAGGCTGTTCGCGTCGGCCAATACATTCGTGAACACCTGGAATGTGCCCTGGTTGCGGATGCGGCAAGGAATATCGATGACGACGGGCGCAAGCGCCTGAAGGAAAATATCCGCGAACAGGTCGCCGCGGCGAAAAATCCCGATGAGTTCTATCGCCTTGATAACGGCTTCCATGCCCTGATCGCCGAGTTAAGCGGTTACGCCGGAACCTGGAATGCAATTCTTCGCGCCAAAACCCAGTTTGACCGTGTGCGTTATCTGACGGTACAGGACAAAAGCCGGGTGAAGGAAATTCTCGCTGAGCACAATCTCATTGCCGATGCCATCATGCGTGGTGATCCTGAAACCGCAACGAAGAGTGTTCGCAGTCATCTGAGGACTGTCTTCGCCAATATCGGCAAGCTTGGCCTGGAAGAGAGAAAAGAAGCACCGGCGCCGAAGAAGAAACGTCTTACGCAGCAAGGATAATAGCCGGAAGGCTCGTCCGAACCCGTCGCGCAGGGTAACAGATAGACGCCGGCATGAAATCCGAGGCGCTTGATGTTGAGGGTCTACGTGGATTGCATCTCCTTTGCTGCCTGGCCTCCCCTTTCTTCACAAGAAAGCCGCACGGCTGATTGGAACGAGCGCCCGCGAAACAACTTCCCACTGTCGAAGCGGCTCAAGCTACCGGATGCGTAAGCGGAGACGCAGGTCTCCTCGCTTGCCCAGGCGATGCATAAACGCAAATCGAGATCACTGGCATTAGAGCCAAGCAATTGCTCAGCCTGTTCGGGAGGAACGGGATGATACTCCGGCTCGCGCCGTTTTCTCCATGTGACGCTCCCAGGCGATCAAAACACAGCTCGAGGCCACGATCAGACACGCTCCCGTGAAAACGTTCACAGCCGGGATCTCGGTCCAGATGGCATATCCATAAAAGAATGCCCAGATCAGGCCCGTGTATTCGACCGGCGCCAGCGCCGACGCAGGGGCATGTCTGAAACCTTCGTAAAGCAGATATTGCCCAATCGTGGCAACAACACCCAGCAGGATCATCAACACAGCCCCCATCACGTCCGGCGTCTTCCACAACCACGGAAGCGAGACAGCGCATGCAAGAGCAAACAGCAAGCTTGTCGCCCACATCTGGGTCAACGTCGTCTCGGTTCTGCTGACCATTCGGATGAGGATCGTGCTCCACGCCCAGCAGAAACCCGCTGCAAGGCACATCAGGGCCGGCACCAGATTGGGCGAGTGGCCGGGATTTGCCGCCACCATCACGCCAACGAAGCCGCCCAGACACGCGATCCAGCGCCCCAATCCAACCTTCTCCTTGAGAACAAGGATTGAAAGGAAGATGACCATGATCGGAGCGGAGAAATATAGCGTCGTAAGCTCGGCGAGACCCAGATGTCTTGCGGCATTGTAAAACAGCAGCCACGCAACGAGCATCAAGCCCGCTCGCAGGACCACGGTTCCGCGATAGCGGCTTTTCATGATCGATGGATGGCGGAAATATAACGCCAGAGGTCCGGTCACCAGGACGATGATGAGGCTTCGGACGAACAGAACCTGAGGCACCTCGTAATCCGCGACCAGCCATTTGACGATGGCGTCCTGCAAGGCAAAGCAGGCATATCCTGCCGACGCCAAAGCGATGCCCAGCAGGGGCTTGTGATCTGAGAATGGGCTATTCATGAATTCCCGGTGTGGAATTGGCGCTGGCGATATCGCTGCTTCTCTACTCCAATTTCGGGGAGAGGCAATCAGGGTCATGCCGGCACGCTGTGACTACCATTGCCGCGAGAGCAAATATCGCCATTGAGAACGCTTGTTCGTTGTCGCCGCTTTTCTACAAAAAATCCGAATACATACAATACCAGACCTTAACACTCAGGTTAGACGGAGGCAGGGGACGGATTGGTTCTGCTTGCGGCTGATTAAAGGCGAGGTTCGCACGGCAGCCATTGGCAGGTGCGTATCATGTTCCCCACCAGACATAGGTTGCGGCATTCGATTTGAAAGCGCCCCAGCCATCGAGCCAATGACGGAAAATGGTATGAACATGAAACGGACAAGCTGGATTGCGAGCCAGACCTACAAACGCTCCAGAAATGGGTTCCTCCTCGGTTGTACGGCGCTATTCACGTTGACACCGACCCTTGCGATGAGCCAGGACGCAGCAACTGCAAACTCGGATACCACTCTTGCTCCAATCGTCCTGAGTGGCGCCAGCGTCACGCCGGGAAGCAGTGCGACAAGCGCAGTCAGGGCAGATGGTTATGTCGGCCAGTCAGCGACTGTCGGAACGAAAACCGACGCTGACCTTGCCAAGGTCCCCCAGTCGATTTCGATCATCTCCCGCAAGGAACTCGAGGACCGTAACGTCCAGAGCCTGGTTCAAGCGGCCAATTACAGCTCCGGTGTGCGTACGGGCGTCTATGGTTTCGATCCACGTTTCGACACGGTGTTCATCCGCGGCTTCAACGTCACCAGCAACGGCTATTACCGGGATGGCCTGCGTGACGTCGGAGGCAATTTCTCGGTTGCCCGCAAGGAACCCTACGGCCTTGAAGCCGTCAGCATTCTCAAAGGGCCGAGCTCTGTCCTTTATGGTGGAGGATCTCCGGGTGGTCTCGTCAACGTGGTCTCGAAACGCCCGACCGATGAGCGGTTCAACGAAGTGGAAGGGCAGATCGGCAACTTCGACCACCGCCAGGTGAATTTCGATTCGTCAGGTCCGGTTGGCGACAATGACAATGTCCTTTATCGCATTACCGGTCTTGTTCGGAACGCCGACACGCAGTTCATCGCGGCAAAGAATGATCGCATCTATATCGCGCCTGCCGTGACATTTCGATCAGACGACCGCGATACACAGCTGACGATCCTGGGGGAATATTCCGACATCACCAGCGGTGGCGCGGCAGGCTACGTCAGCCAGAACGGCGTAAAGACGGATCTTGAGTCCGGTGATCCGGCATGGGCAGACCTCGATCTGCACCAGAAGCGTATCGGTTACGAATTCCAGCACCGCTTCTCCGACAACCTCGAGTTCCGCCAGAACCTACGGTACCAGGAAGTCGACGTGGACATGAAATATGTCAGTTTCAGCACCGATGCTGACGGGATTCTTTTGCCGGATGGAAGCCGGACGGCAGACCGGATCCAGGATTCCGCGACCACCTTCGTGATTGACAATCAGCTTGAGTGGAATGTCGCGACCGGCGGCCTGCAGCATACCCTTTTGGGGGGAATGGACTACAGCTATCTGGAAAGCTCCTATGCCTATGGAAGCATCGCAGCTCCTCCGTTCGACTATGCGGACTGGAACTACGGAAAACAGCCCATCTCGGGTCCGACCAGCGCGGATATGGGACCCGCATCCATCACCCGACAGAACCAGTATGGCATCTATCTGCAGGATCAGATCGAGTACAATAACTTCGTTCTGACCCTTGGTGGTCGTTACGACTGGCTCGACAGCAATCAGAGCGAGCAGGTCACGCATTTCTCCAAGCGCATAGGTCTGGCCTATCTCTTCGATAACGGCATCTCGCCTTATGTTAGCTATTCGACGTCGTTCGCGCCGAATTCGGGGACAAGCAAGTCGGGCGCTTATTTTGCTCCATCGGAAGGTGAGCAGTTCGAGGTGGGCGTCAAGTATCGTCCGACTGACCTGAACCTTGCCGTCAATGCGGCGGTCTTCAACATCGAGCAGACGAATACGCTAGCCTCCGACCCGGACAATATCGGCTTCCAGGTTTCCCGAGGGAAGGTTCGTTCGCGGGGTTTTGAAATCGAGGCCAAGACGAGCGTGCTCGACGGTCTCGATCTGCTCGCATCCTACACGTATCTCGACATGGAAATTCTGGCCGGCGACAATCCCGGAAAGGCACCATCCGGTCTTCCGGCAAACCAGTTCACCGTCTGGGCCAACTATCAGATGCCGTCCGGCCCGCTGGAAGGTCTGAGCCTTGGCGCTGGTGCCCGTTATTATTCCAAGACATGGAAGACCGACGCGAACAACACCGGCAAGAATGATGAGCGCATATTGGTGGACGCGTCTGTCGGATATGATTTCGGTGCGGCTAATCCGGACCTGAAGGGTCTGTCGGCCAAGCTCAATGTGAGCAACATCTTCGACAACCGCGAAACGACCTGCGCCGGATCATGGTGCTATGTTGAAGAAGGCCGGACCGTCACTGGCTCGCTGCGCTACCGTTTCTGACAGGTTAGCACGAGACTTCGAGACACACGTCCGAATGAAGGGCCGCCTCGGGCGGCCCTTCAGAGATCCTTGAAAAGATGCCGCCTCCAGGCCGCCGGTGTGTCACCCACGGCCTGTCTGAACGCCTTTGTCAGATGCGCCTGGTCGGTAAATCCGAGCTGAGCCGCAATTTCAGCGACCGCCAGGTCACTTTCCAGCAGCAGTTTTTTGGCGAGCTCGATGCGCCGGGCAAGCTGCCACTGCAAAGGCGTCTTGCCTGTTGTCTCCTTGAAAACATCCGAGAACGAACCGAGCGACACTCCGACGCTGTCTGCCATCTCGGCAATGGTCAGCCGATGACCATGCTGGGCGTCGATCCGCTCGGTCAGCTGGTTCATCTGCAATCCGGTCAAATGACTGGTAGCCGATTGATCATGTCCGTGGGGAATATCAAGCAATCCGCTGACAATGCTGCCAACCAGGCTTTCGGCATAAACGGCGTGGCGCGACGGGTTGGATATCTCGTCCACCAGCAGTCCGGCCAATGTTTCTACGGCGGCGATATCCTGGATTTCCACCGGTCGCCGTAGTGCGGCCAGAGCGTCGGAACTACCAACTGACGGAGCGAGGTATCGCAACATCCGGTGTTTGTGCACATGCAGATTGAGATGTGAGAAGCGATGAGACGATCTGCTGTTCGTCCACATCGGGACGCCCGCCGGGACATAGACCGCACGCGTCATCGGGCGAGAGTTTCTTGAAAAACTCCCATCCTCGTTGGAGATTCGGACAAGAGACGACACGTCATTAAAGAAGATCATGATGCGGGGATCTTCGGCAAGATAATAACCGCGTGCGCCGGATTGGCTCTCAGCTTCCCAATAAACGCTGACGAGGCCGTCGAGCTGACGCCATTTTGCTGGACGAACGACCCGGATTCCTTCGGTTCGCCACACCATGGAGTGCCAAAACTTCAATTTTTTGTATCCGCTTCAGTAACAGAACGATCAACCTCAAGCGAAGGTCGAGCACCGTCCAGAGACAGGTTTCGGAGAAGAAACACAATATGAGATCTGCTAGGCCTTAATCTGCTCATCGGATATTCGGCTCCTGCTGCCGCCTGTGGCAGGAACGATCCTACTACCTCGCAAACTTCTTCGAGACCGGCAACCCCCACGATGAAAAACGGCCTGAATGGCCATATGCAACGAACGGCGCATCCATGACGGCCGCCCTGCCCCGGAATGCGACGGCTTGACCACGAAACAGTTTCGGTGTGACACTTGGCACCTGGCACTCGCCGGGGATCTATGTGGTGGTATCCCAGATCACCCAAGATAACCAAGCTGCTCGATAACCGTTCGAACGAGCTTGCTGACGGCTGTCACCTTCGCATCCTCTATGCCGGCGCGTGAAGCGATGTAGAGGCGGCCGTTATCGGCCGGCGGCACTGAGTTGACGATCCGCATGCCGCCATCGCGCACGTAGCGTTCCGCCATTCGAACCGGCAACAAGGCAGCGCCCAAGCCCCCAGCGACAAGCTCCGCGATTACCGCAACGCTCGTGCAGATGCTCATCTGCGCCGGCATGAGACCTTCAGCGGCAAACCATCCGGTCACCTGCCTGTACATGGCCGATGGCGCGGGATTGGTCACGACCGGCAGCAACCACATGTCTTTGGGAGTGATCGGCTCGCTAATCTCCCAACTCGACGGCACCACCCAGGCAGTGGGTTGAACACCAAGCGGCACAAGCGTCATCTTCTCATGACCGATCGGATTGAGGATGACAGCCATATCCAGTTGGTCTTCGAGAATCGCCGCCTCGAGATTGGTGCTGGTCGAAACATTCCACTCGGGTTTGAGATGAGGATGCTGTTGTCGCAGGGCATCGAGCAGCGGCGGAAGGCAATTGACCGCAAAACCTTCTGCAAGGCCAACGCGCAGCTTTCCGACCAATGCCTGCTCTGCGTTCTTCTGCAGAATTTCTCCGACTTCCGAAAGGATGGTCGAAATATGAGGAAGCAGCGCCTTACCTTCGGCGGCAACGATCAAGCCGCGACTCGTCCGCTCGAACAGATCGCTGCCAAGCGCCGCACGCAGTTCCTTCAGACGCAGCGAAACGGTCGGCTGGGCAAGATTGAGATGATCGGCGGCCCGTTGAGCCGATCCGAGCTGCACAGTCCAGTAGAACGTCTCAAGCTGAGCCAACGTCACCCGCGTCATTTAATTTTCCAATGTTTCTTTGTTGAAAAAACGCATTTGATCACATTGCGCAATTATTGCAAACGGAACCATCCAATGTTTTCGGGGAGGAGCTGGAGATGGAACTCGAAAAGGCAGTTATCAGAAAAGCAGCATGGCGGATTCTGCCGATCATCATGGTCTGCTATTTCGCGGCGTTTCTCGACCGCGTGAATATCGGCTTTGCCGCACTGACGATGAACCAGGATTTGGGGTTGACCGCAGCCCAGTTTGGCTTCGGCGCCGGCATATTCTTTCTGGGTTATGTTTTCTTCGAACTGCCGAGCAATCTCGTGCTTGCACGGGTCGGCGCAAGGCGCTGGATTGCACGCATTCTGATTACCTGGGGCATCCTGTCGGCGGCAACCGCTTTCGTTTGGAGCCCCGCGAGCTTCTACATCGTGCGCGTGCTTCTCGGAGCCGCCGAAGCCGGCTTCTTTCCCGGTATCATCTTCTTCATGACGCTTTGGTTCCCCGCGCAATATCGCGCCCGCATGTTCGCAACATTCAATATCGCGGTTCCGTTTTCGACGATCATCGGCGCACCGCTTTCCAGTTTCATCATCGAATATATGGATGGCATCGCCGGCTATAGCGGATGGCAATGGATGTTCGTGCTTGAGGCATTGCCTGCCATTGTCATGGGTTTCGTCGTATTCTTCTGGCTGCCCGAAACGCCTGAGAAAGCCCGCTTCCTGTCCGAAAGCGAAAAGCAAATTCTGGTTTCTCGCCTAGCCGAGGAAAAGGAAGCGCGCGAGGCCACCGAGAAATTCACGGTCGGCAAGGCCATCAAGGATTTCCGCGTGCTTTTGATGTGCTTCGTTGCCGTTGGACTGGTAATGGGTACCACCGGCATTGCGATCTGGATGCCGCAGTTCGTCAAGGAATTCGGCCTGACGACAGTCCAGACCGGCTTTGTGACAGCTATTCCAGCAATCTTCATGGCGATCGCCATGATCCTGGTGGCACGCAGCGCGGATCGCACCGGCGAGCGTGTATGGCATGCCGCCGGCCCATTCCTGGTCAGCGCTGCAGGGTTTGTCCTTGCCGCCATGGCGCCGTCTCCGCTGATCAGCCTGATCGGGTTGACCATTGGAGCTGCCGGCATTGGCGGAGCCTCACCGAACATCTGGATTTTCCCGTCGACACTGCTGACCGGAAGTGCCGCAGCGGCAGGTATTGCCCTGATCAACTCGATCGGCAGCACAGGCGGATTCTTTGGCCCGTCGATCATCGGCTGGGTTCGTGATGCGACCGGCGGCTTCCAGGGATCGTTACTGTTCCTGGCCGGTGCGATGTTTGCAACCGCCATCGCCATCCTCGTTCTCGGCAGATCGATGCGCGAGATGATGCAAAAAGCCGACGCCAGGAAAGCCTGAGGAGCATGCCCGTGAAGATCACCGAAATCCGTCTTTATCATCTGAGCGCAAAACTCCCGGAAACGATCGGCAATGCCAAGATCTTTTTCGATCGGCGAGACACTCTGCTCGTCGAGGTGGTGGCCGGTAATCTTTCGGGCTGGGGCGAAACCTGGGCGCTGCCTGCGGCCGCGGCTTCCGTGGTCAAGACGCACCTTGCTCCGTTGGTTCTTGGCCAGAACCCTCAGCACTACCGCCGTATATGGCAGGACATGATGCGGGCATTCGAAACAAGAAGTGGCGTCGCGACGATGGCGATCGCCGCGATAGACATGGCGCTCCACGACCTGGCCGCGCGCGAGCGGGATATCCCGCTTCACGAACTGATTGGAGGCGCCCGCCGGGGTGAGGTCACGACCTATGCCAGCGGACCGTTCTTCAAGCCTGATGGCCACCCTTATCGAGACTTCGAAAAGGAGGTCGAGGGATATCTGGCAGCAGGCTTCAAATCGATAAAGCTGCGCAGCGGATATAGTGCCTTCGACGACGCCAAAGCCGCGCGTCTGGTGCGCAGCATGATAGGTATCGATGCGGACCTGATGATCGACTTCAACCAGTCGATCACGCCACGCAATGCGATTGCGACATATGAATGTCTGGCAGACGTTGCCCCTCTGTGGATCGAAGAACCCGCTCCTCCGGGCGATTTGGCCGGCTACCAGCTCGTTCGCTCGCATATGCGTTGCGCAATCGCGGGAGGTGAAACCTTCGGAGCACCTTCGGACTTCCTCCCGTTCCTTGATGCTGGCGTATTCGACGTCCTCCAACCCGATATTGCTATTTGCGCCGGGCTAAGCGGAACGTCCCAGGTTGCAGTTCTGGCAGAGCTGCACCACCGGGCATTTATCCCTCACGTTTGGGGCAGCGTCGTCAATTTCCATGCAGCTTTGCATCTGACGGCGACATTGGCACCTCAGCGAGCGGGTGGTCAGAGCCCGTTTCCGTTCATGGAATTCGACGTGGGGGCCAACCCGCTTCTGGATTTGGCTGGCCGTCCGACGGTCACGCAGCGCGGAACGATCGAGGTCCCGCAGTCGGCTGGTCTCGGCATCACCCTTTCGCCCGTGATGCTGGAGCCATTCACGGTCGATCATGTTGCTTTAAGTTGATCCATGACGCGCTTGCATCGGCCGGACTGTACCTTGGCGGCCACGCACTGTTCGTCGCGAAATCTTGAAAGGACGGTGTTTTCTGCATGTGTAGAATTACATTGAAAATCTGACCAAGAGGTGGCGCCATGACCCGACTGACTGCGAAAGATTTCCCCCAGGAACTCCTTGAGCTTTATGACTATTATGCTCATGGTCGTATCACCAAACGTGAATTTCTCGACAGGGCGGCGAAATTCGCTGTCGGCGGGCTGACTGCTGCGGCGATCCTTTCGTCGATGAGCCCCAACTACGCGCTTGCGACACAGGTTGAATTTACCGATCCCGAGATTGTCGCCGAGTACATCACATACTCATCGCCGAAAGGAAACGGCGATGTGCGGGGATATCTCGTCCGGCCGGCCAAGGCCACCGACAAGGTTCCCGCAGTTGTCGTCGTTCACGAAAACAGAGGCCTCAATCCTTATATCGAGGACGTCGCCCGTCGCGTCGCGAAAGCCGGCTTCATTGCCTTGGCGCCCGACGGTCTCAGCTCCGTCGGCGGATATCCCGGCAATGATGAAAAGGGGCGCGAGCTTCAACGTACGGTAGATCCGCAAAAACTGATGAATGACTTCTTCGCCGCAATCGAGTTCCTGATGGAAAGCGACATGACCACCGGCAAGGTCGGAATTACCGGCTTCTGTTATGGCGGCGGCGTGTCCAATGCGGCAGCTGTTGCCTATCCGGAGCTTGCGGCCGCAGTCCCGTTCTACGGCCGCCAGCCCAGCGCCGACAGCGTCAAATCCATCAAGGCGCCGCTACTGATCCATTACGCTGAGCTGGATACTGGCGTAAACGAAGGCTGGCCCGCCTATGAAGCTGCCCTCAAGTCCAACGAAAAGAGGTATGAGGCATACATTTATCCGGCGACAAATCACGGGTTCCACAACGATTCGACGCCGCGATATGACGAGGCCGCAGCGACTCTCGCTTGGGATAGGACGATCGACTGGTTCAGGCAACATCTGGCATAGTCATCCTCGGCAGACCCTGCTGAGTGAGGATATCGGCCGCTGCAGCGTCGAAAGGCGCTGCAGCAACCGATTGTTTTTTTAGACTTCGTGCGAGGGATTTATGCGCTGAAGTGCCTTCGGCCTGCGATATCATGTCCGCAAAGGTAGAGCATTTTCTTACATTTACTGACGCGCTGCCCGCTCAGCTAAAGAAATGCAGTAGACAGGATCGGGAACACAGCGATCAGGAAGAGACCTATGAGCAGTGCCCCGATATAAGGCCAGATTGCCCTCATTGCCTCGTCCGGCGCAACGCCCCCGATCTTGCAGGCGATATAGAAACCGATGCCGATCGGCGGTGCGATCAACCCGACATTCATCGCGGTGACGACAACCATCGAGTAGTGCACGTCGTTGATGCCGAGGGTCTTGGCGATCGGAAACATGATCGGTGCCATCAGCACGATCGCCGGAAGGCCTTCCAGCACGCAGCCGAGCACCATGAAGATCAGGACGGTTACGCCCATGAAGGTCAGCCAGCCACCGGGAAGATCGGTTACCGCTTGTGCCAGCTTGAAGGCAAAGCCCGTCTGGGTGAGCGCCCATGCCATTGCCGAAGCGCAGCCGAGAATGATCAGGATCGCGCCGGACAAGGCCGCAGTCTCGACCAGCATGCTGTAGAGTTTCTTGAGGCTGATGCCGCCATAAAGTGTCGCACCGATAATCAGTGCATAGAGGACAGCTATAGTGGAGACTTCGGTTGCAGTTGCCACGCCGCCGCCAACGGCACTACGAATGAGGAAAGGCAAAAGCAGGGCCGGCGCCGCGATGACGACCGCCTTCCAGACCGTTTTGACGGAGGCTCGCCTGACGCCTTCCATCGATTCATGCCTTGATTTCCATCGGGCGAGAACGGCCAGCACCAGCAGCAGGACCATGGCAATGGCAAAGCCGGAGGTGAACAAGCCGGCAATCGAGACACCTGCGGTCGAGCCGAGCACGATCAGCACGATCGAAGGCGGAACGGTTTCCGCCATTGCGGCGCCGGTCGCAAGTAGCGCGATCATTTCCGGCGGTTTGTGGCCACGCCGTTTCATCTCCGGAAACAGCGCCGGCGCAACCGTCGCCATATCGGAGACCTTGGATCCCGAAATGCCCGAGACGAGAAACATGGAGCCTAGCAGCACATAGGACATGCCGGCTTTCACATGACCGAGCAGCGAGGCGAGCACTTCGACGATCGCCTTGCCCATGCCCGTCGCATCCAGCACGCAACCGAGAAGGACGAAGATTGGAACAGAAAGAAGGATGATGCTGGACATGCCCTCATCCATGCGCCCAATGATGACGAAGGTCGGCATGGAGGTGGTGAAGGTCAGGAAGGAAAGCGCCCCGAGACCGAAACAGAAAGCGATCGGCACGCCCATGGCCAATAACAGGCCCACGCCGAAGACGAGAAAAATGACGATATTCCAGTTGCCGAAATAGGCGAATACCGGCTCCAACGCAAAAAGAGCGCCCCCGGCGGCTCCAACCAGAACCGCTGCGCCGATCAACATCCGGGCGTTACCGATGCGCACCCCATGGAGGATGACGGTCGCCAGCATGAGCGTCAATCCGACGGGCAGTGCCGAAGCGCGGTAGCTCATCGGGATCAGCAGAGACGCAGATGTGACATAGCTCTCCTCAATCGCGTAATCGAACGCGGGATAAAGCAGGCTGCCGAGGAAAACAGCGGTGAGAAGCAGACCGACAGTCGCGACGAATGCCTGTTTCCGTTCATCGAGGAGATGCAGAAAGACCGTCAGGCGCAGATGTTCATGCCGGTCGATGGCGATCGCCGCGCCAAGCATGGCAAACCAGAGAAAGGCGAAGGATGCGCTTTCATCCACCCAGATGAGCGGCGAGGAGAACACATAGCGTGCGGTCACGCCGACCAGCAGGATCGTGATGATGAATGTCAGCAGAGCCGCACAGATAATCTCGACCGGCCGCATCCAACGCGAGCCCGGCACCGACTGCTGAAGCTCCATCGCCGGCAGGTCGTCCAACACTTCGGAACTCATCGCCATCTCTCTCCTCCTCAATGGCAACCGGACCGCCAACTCCGCCTCCTCCAGGCTTAAGCGTGGTCCGGGTCTAATGCACTTTCACGGCAGGTTCTCCCGGAAGATCACCTCGCTGCGCAGCGGGTCGATATCCTCTTCCGCAGGCCTGCCTTCTCGTAGATTGTTGAAGGCCCGGATAGCGCGATTGATCGTCTCACCGGGGTTCTGGGTAATCACAGCATCCATGGTGCCGTCGATCAGGAACGCGCGGGTATCCGGCGTCAGGCCATGGCCGATGAAGACCAGGGATTGTTCACGCCGCGCATCCTTGATTGCCTTGCCGACACCGCTCGCGCCGCCGCCAATGTTGTAGATGCCGGCAAGATCCGGATGCTGGCTCAGCAACATCCGCATCTGCCGGTAATTGAGCGCTTCGTCGTCATGCCCCTCACGGATGCCGACGACCTCGATATTCGGATGACCTTCCTGCAGAACATGAAGAAAGCCCATCTCGCGTTCCTCATGAGCCCTGTAGCTCAGGCTCCCCGCGATCATCGCGACCTTGGCCGGTGCATTGCCCACAAACCGCGCGATCAGATATCCGGCCAGCCGCCCGATCGACCGATTGTCGAGACCGAGATACATCGAGCGCTGGGCATTGGCGATGTCGGAGATCAGCGTTATCGTTGGCACGCCCTTTTCCGCCAGACGATTGACCGCTTCGCGCACCGTCGGATGTTCGAGTGCCATGAACGCGATGCCGTCGGCGGATTTTCCATGCCTCAACATTGCAGCGGCCAGCGCATCCGGGCTGAAGCTCTTGATGTATTCGACTGTCGGCTTGATGCCGTTCTTCTGGAAAAGCGGTGTCTGCTCGACAACCAGTTTGCCGAGATGAGTGAGATAACGGTTCGTGCCGGCCGGAAGCAGGAACGAGATGTTTGCCGTCGCAGGCGCCACGGCTTCCCCCAGCAGATCGCCTTCGACATATCCAAGTTGCGCGGCCGATCGCATCACGCGCTGCACCGTCGGCGCACGAACACCCTGGCGCCCGTTCAGCACACGATCGACCGTCGCCGTCGACACGCCGGCATGCTGGGCGACATCGACAATTGTCGGGCGCCGGCTGATCTCAGACTGTTCAGTTGGTTCTAACAGCATCGAAACACATCAAATTACATCATATTTCACGTTTGACTTCATCATTCATATGATTGATTTTCGTCAATGGGAAGAGACTTTTTTCATAAGGGAGGGAACAGATGACAACGACATTGAGCCGCCGCACGCTCCTCAAGGGGCTGGCCGCCGCACCGGCAGCGGGCGCCGTATTTTCCATTCCGCGCCTTGCCGGAGCAGCTGAAATCCAGCTCCGCTATGGCAACAACCTGCCGCTCAGCCATCCGCTGAACATCCGTGCCAAGGAAGCCGCCGACCGGATCGCGAAGGAAACCGACGGCAAGGTGGAGATGCTGATCTTTCCGGCAAACCAGCTTGGCGGCGACACCGATATGCTGTCGCAGGTTCGCGGTGGCGCGCTTACCTTTTTCACGCCTTCCTCGCTCGTCATCGCTACGCTTGTGCCGACTGCGGCTCTCAATGCCGTCGGCTTCGCTTTCAAGGATTATGCACAGGTATGGAAGGCGATGGATGGCCCCGTCGGCAAGCTCGTGCGCAACAAGATCGAGGGTTCGCGCCTCTATGCGCTGGAAACCATGTGGGACAACGGCTTCCGCCAGACGACCACCAGTGGCAATGCGATCACCAATGCCGACGGCATGCAGGGCCTGAAGATCCGTGTACCGGTAAGCCCGCTTTCGGTCGACATGTTCTCCGCTCTCGGCGCATCGCCGACCAGCCTGCAGTTCAGTGAAGTCTATTCTGCCCTGCAGACAAAGGTGGTCGATGCCCAGGAGAACCCGCTGCCGATCATCCAGGTCGCGAAACTCTACGAAGTGCAGCAAAACTGCGCGCTCTCCAACCATATCTGGGATGGCTACTGGTTCATCGCCAATGGCCGGCAGTGGTCCGATCTGAAGGATGACATCAAGACGATCGTGGCGCGCGCGATCAACGAAGCCGGACTGCAGCAGCGCCAGGATATAGCCGCGCTGAATGCTGGCGTGCAGGCAGATCTCGAGAAAGCCGGCATGACGTTCAACAAGGTCGAGACGGAGACATTCCGCGCCAAGCTGAAGACGGGCGGCTTCTATTCCAAGTGGAGCAAGGAATTCGGCGACGAAGCCTGGGGCGCGCTCGAAAGCGTCGTCGGCTCACTCGCCTGATCCTGAGATATACGGCGGCGGGCAAACGCCTGCCGCCCCCATCAATTTCAATCAGAATTACGAGCAAGACATCAGATGAGCCGTTTTTTTGGAAAAATCCGCCAGGCGGGTTATGTCGTGGATGATATCGAAGCGGCGATGCAATACTGGAGCGATACGCTTGGCGTCGGCCCGTTTTTCTACAAAGAGCGGGTTCCGATCGTGAACTACCGCTATCTCGGCCAAAGCTACGAGCCGCACAATTCCGTGGCGCTGGCCAATTCCGGCGAGTTGCAGGTCGAGCTGATCCAGACCCGTAACGATGTACCTTCGATGTACAAGGACTTTCGCGACGCAGGACATCGCGGCCTGCAGCATGTCGCCTACTGGACGGACACTTTCGATGCAGACCTCGATCGGTTGACGACGCAGGGCTTCAAGGTGGTGATGGAAGGCGAAGTCGGCGAGAACGGCCGCTTCGTCTATTTCGATACGCATTACCATCCCGGCACCGTCATCGAACTGTCGGAAGTCGCAGGTCCGAAGGGTCGCATGTTCGACGCGATACGCAGGGCGTCGGAAGACTGGGACGGCAGCATCCCGGTTCGCCCCTTCCCCGACCTCTCGAAGATCTGAGGTTCCCGTGACGGATACGCATTTTACGGCGGATTACCTGATAGAGACACCGCTTCCTCTCGAGAAAGTGGCAGAGATCATGGCCGGGGAGCAGTCCTCCGGCACGTTCATCCGTGTCGAGGGAGAAACGGACGATCTGCGCGCCCGCGCGCGTGCGGAGGTGCTCGGGGTGGTCGACTTGGGGGAGATCGACCACCCGACACTGCCGAGCGCCTGGCTTATTCGCCGTGGCATCACCGCCAGGCCGCATCGAGCAACCGTGAGTATCCGTTTTCCGATCGACAATATCGGCATCAATCTTGCGGCACTCGCCTCGACGGTTGCCGGCAATCTCTATGATCTCGGCGAGGTCACAGGTCTTCGGCTGGAAAACCTAACCCTGCCGGCCTCCTGGCGCCGACGATACCTCTTGCCGAAACAGGGCATTGCCGGCACGCGCAGGCTGACGGGCGTTGCCGAAGGACCGATGATTGGCTCGATCATCAAGCCGAATGTGGGATTGACCGCGGACGATACGGCGAAGCTGGTGGGGCGGCTCTGCGATGCCGGCGTCGATTTCATCAAGGATGACGAGATTTCCGCCAATCCGGTCCACGCACCCCTGGCCAAACGCATCCCTGCCGTCATGGCAGCGGTCAAGCGCGCGGAGGACAGGCTCGGGCGGCGCGTCATGATCGCTTTCAACATTACCGACGAAACGGATGCCATGCGCCGCCATGCCGATCTGGTCGCAAGCGAAGGCGGCACCTGTGTGATGGCCAATCTCAACTGGTGCGGCTTTTCCGCAGTCGAGACGCTTCGACGTTCCACCGATCTGGCGCTGCACGGCCATCGCAACGGGTTCGGCGCCTTGTCGCGTTGCGATGTTCTCGGCATCGGCTTCGGTGCCTATCAGGTCCTCTGGCGGCTGGCCGGCGTCGACCACATGCACGTCCATGGCCTCGACGGCAAATTCGCCCAGGAAAACAGCGAGGTCATCGAAAGTACGGCCATGTGCCTGACCCCACTCGACGAACAATCCGACGACCGCGTGCTTCCCGCCTTTTCGTCGGGTCAATGGGCAGGCACCGTTCCTGTCACATGGAAGGCGGCGGGCGGTGACGAGTTTCTGTTCATGGCGGGCGGCGGCATCATGGGCCACCCGGGCGGCCCCGCTGCAGGCATTGAAAGTATCCGCGCGGCCTTTCATGCCATGAAGAATGGCATGACGCTGGAAGATGCCGCCGACACGTCGGAGCCACTTCGCAAGGCTCTGGAGTTTTTCGGTAAGGCCGCATGAGTGCCTATATCAACGCTCCCTTTTACGGTTGGTATGGCGACGACTTCACCGGCGCCACGGATACGCTGGCCACACTTTTCAGCAGGGGCGCGAAGGCATTCCTCTTCCTTGGCGTTCCCTCGTCCCGCCACCTCGCGATGGCCGGCGCACTCGATGCCGTCGGCATAGCCGGTTCGGCGCGCGCCATGACGCCAGAAGCCATGGAAGCCGAACTCCGCCCAGTCGGACAATTCTTTGCGCGGTCGGGCGTAAACGTGCTGCATTACAAATGCTGCTCGACCTTCGACAGCGCCAGGAATGTCGGCAATATCGCAACGGCAATGACCGTGCTGCGCGGTTTCGTCGATCAGCGGCAGGCCGTGATCCTCGGCGGGCAGCCATCTCTCGGCCGCTATTGCGCATTCGGCAATCTCTTTGCCTCGATCGGACCGGAGGCAACTGTCCATCGCCTCGACCGCCACCCGACCATGAGCCGGCATCCTTCGACGCCGATGGCGGAAGCGGATCTCAGGCATCACCTGCAGCAGCTCGGGGCCGACACAGTCGGTCTTGTCGATTGGACGATGCTGGAAAACGACCGGCTTTCCGCCAGTGACGAACCGAACATTCTCTTCGATGTCCTCACGCAGAAGCATCTTGCAGCAATCGGAATTGAACTCAAACACCGTGCGCGGCAGGGCTCGCTGCTTGTCGTTGGTGCAAGCAGCGTGGCGGAGGCTATTTACGGCGACAGAGTATCCCCTGTTGTCGAGCCACAAACGACCGATACCGGGCCGGTACTTGCCATAGCAGGCTCGCTCTCGCCATTGACGCGTCGACAGGTCGAGGCTGCAACATCCTTTATCCGCATCAGCGCCGATGCTGGCAGGCTCGTCGAGGAGGAAAGCTATCGGGAGGGTATGGCGACACGGATCGGATCGGCGCTCAGGGACGAGCGAAATGTGCTTCTGTCGACTGCACCGCAGGACCCGGCTTCGATTGCGAGCGCGGATACGCGGCTTGCGCAAACGGTCGGTCGTTTTGCGGATCGACTGCTGAGCGAAGTCCCGGTCAGACGCCTTATTGCGGCGGGAGGCGATACATCGAGCCATATGGCGCAAAACCTCAACCTGTGGGGCCTCGCCTATGGCGGTCAGCTTTCGCCGGGTGTCGCGCTTTCGATCGGACGCAGCGACGACCCGCAGCGCGACGGAATAAGCCTGATGCTGAAGGGCGGCCAGATGGGAAGCATCGATCTCTTCGACCGGTTTGCCGCTGGCGCTACGTGAGCACGGTTAGGCGATGATTATTCGCGCAACCCCTCAATTGCACACCATCGCCTTGTCGGCAGAGGACTGCGTGTCATCGCCGCATTGGCAGGTTTCCCGGTAAAACCGGTTCCGAGAGGTCTTCCCGATACCCGGATTGAAACTGTTGGTCGGGTCGAGCGACCTGTAATGCTCCGCCAGTGCCGGCTTGGCGCGGTAGATATGCCCGACATTGTGCTCGGCAGGATATTCCGCACCGCGCGCATCGAGACGCTCCAGCATCATCTCCTTCAGCCGTTTGACGTCCGTTCCCGGCTTGACGATGTAATCCTGATGCAGAACGTGGCAGAGGAAATGTCCGTAATAGAGCTTCTTTTCGATATGCCTGTCGATTTCGGCAGGTAGCTGCTCGAACCATTCGGCATCGTTGCGGCGCAGCGCGATGTCGAGCGCAAGAACATTCTCCCGCTGCAGGCCGTGAACCGCAGCGTAGCGGATGGCGGCACCCGCTGCGGCGAACCGATGAAGCATCGCCTTCTTGCCTTCCTCCGCATCACACAGAAACCAGGAATCAGGCCCTACATTCCGGTTCAGCACCTGTTCCACCTCGGCGGCCATATCTCCCGGGATTTTCAGAATGAGGTGATGTTCGAAAGCCTGGCGATAGGCGAGGATCCGCTTGGGCAAAGCTTCGGGCAGAAGATCGGCGAGCCGTTGAAGCAGACGGTCGGCGAGATTGTTGGGCAGGAAGGATGCTTTCGCCAGCCACGCATCTACCGCTCCTTTCAGAGCGAAGAACGTCGGAAGGCGATCCGTTCCCCACCGGTCTATCATCAGCAACGTGTCTTTGCCGTACCGCCGGGTCACGTCAAAGCAGTCGCGATGCAGGTATTCGCCACTGATCGGAAGCTCGGAAAACTCCGTCAGCAGACTGCGCCGCAGCCCCGTCAGCGCGGCGGCGTCATTAGTGCCGATATAATAGACGCGCGTATCGGCATCGACCGGAAACGTATCCAGCCGCACGGCAAAAACGGCAAGTTTTCCGGCGGATCCTGAAGCTTCGAACAGACTGCGGGGATCCGCGTTGAACCGTGCCGGCGTAGAAGCATCCACATCGCGAACCCGTGATGCATAACCGTCATCGGAAGCACGGCCTTTGCCTTCGATGATCAGTGACCGATCGATATGATCACTATCCAGCCGTCCAAGCATTTCCTCCGGCGTATCACCAAGGTCGATGCCAAGATGGTTGACCAGCTGCAATTCACCCGCTTCCGTCTTTTCTGCATAAAGCGAAAGCTCGGTATAAACCGGGCCGCGCCGAACCAGCGATCCACCGGAATTGTTGCAGACGCCGCCGACGATCGACGCCCCGATGCAGGATGAACCGATCACCGAATGCGGCTGACGGCCATAGGCTGCGAGAAGCTTCTCCAGCCGGAACAATGTACCGCCCGCATGGCTGACGATCTGGCGCCCTTCATCCAGTACATGTATCTTGTCGAGCCGAAGGGTGGAGATAATGACCACACCGCGATCATAGCTGCCTTTCGGGGTCGAACCTTCCGTCAATCCGGTGTTTGCCGCCTGCAGGATGACGATGCAATCGGCGGCGACCACCGCCTGCAGCACCCTCCACATTTCCACGAGACTACCGGGGATCGCGACAAGGATTGCCTCCCCTTCTCCCGAGCGAAACCCTTTGCGAAAACGCTCTGTCTGCCGCTCTCCGGTCAAGCAATGCCGTGAACCGACGATATCGGTTACCGTTCGTATCAAGGCATCGTGTTTCATGTCCCCTCCCAAGGTGAAAAATACGGCGAGTCAAGATCGCTTTTTCTAACGCAACCATAGCCTCTGGCAAAAATGCGAAGGTAGTAGCAGAATAATACCCGCCCTTCTTTTCCATCTCTATAGTCCATCAAGGAGAGAAGAGAGGGAGGAGCATGGCGAAATTCGTCCACAGCATGATCCGGGTACTCGATGAAGCCCGGTCGATTGATTTTTATGACCGCGCGTTTGGATTGAAGGTCGCGGAGCGGCTCGATTTCGAGGGATTTACCCTCATCTATCTGTCCAATGCGGAAAACACATTCGAACTGGAACTGACAGTCAACAAGGACCGCAAGGAACCATACGAAACAGGTGACGGCTATGGCCATTCCGCCTTCGTCGTGGACGATGTCGATTCCGAACATGCCCGGTTTGAGGAGGCCGGTTTTTCGCCGCGCAAACTGGTCGACTTTCAACATGAAGGCCGCAAGCTGGCGCGCTTTTTCTTCGTCCAGGATCCGGACGGATACCAGATAGAGGTCTTGCAGAAACAGGGAAGATATCGCTGACGGCGAACTGAAATATCGTTTTCATTAGGGGAGGAGAACCATGAAAACCACAAAAAGACGGCTGCTGATCGGCAGCGCGACGGCGGCTGTAATGGGATCGTCGATCGCAAAGGTCGCTTTTGCCAAGCTGCCACTCGAACCTGAAAAGGATCAGGCGAGCTACAAGACGCTGGTGCGCATGATCCGCGCCATGTTTCCGCACAAACGTTTCGGAGATGGTCCCTACCAGCGCACCGCCGACGCCGTTCTGGCCGCAGCCGGCAAGACGCCTGCAGAAAAGGTGACCTTCGCGGCAGCACTGCAGGAAATCCAGATGAGCGGTTTCACCGATCTGGACGACAAGGCCGCTCTCGACAGGCTGAAAGCCATCGAGGACACCGATTTCTTCAAGCTCATCAAAGGCACGACAGTCACCACCCTTTACGACGATCCCGAAGTCTGGGGCCTGCTCGGCTACGAAGGACCGAGCTTCGACAAGGGCGGTTACGTCAACCGTGGGTTCAATGATCTCACCTGGCTGCCGGAACCACGCATCGAGGAATATACGGGGGCAGGTCAATGAAACAGATCGCAAAGGACGAAAAAGCCGTCATCATCATCGGCTCGGGCGCGGGCGGCGGAACGCTGGCTTACGAACTGACCAAGGCGGGCATTGCCTGCGTCCTGCTTGAGGCAGGGGCCTATCTGAAAAATGAGGATTACCACAATAACGAGTGGGAAGCCTTCAAGCAGATGGCCTGGCTCGATCCGCGCACGACCAGCGGTTCCTGGCGGATCGCCACGGATTTTCCGAGCCTGCCGGCATGGATCGTCAAGGCAGTCGGCGGCACGACGACCCATTGGTCCGGAGCAACACCGCGTTTCAAGGACTATGAGTTCAAGGCGCGCACCACCTACGGCAATATCGAGGGCGCAACGCTTCTGGACTGGCCGATCACGCTTGAGGACATGGCGCCGTATTATGACAAGGCGGAAATAGCCATGGGATCGACCCATCGCCATGGACGCCCGGCCCTGCCGGCCAACAACAATTACAAGGTCTTCGCCAACGGGGCCGAACGCGTCGGCTACAAGCTTTACGCAACCGGTCCTTATGCCACGAATGCCGAGCCTTATGACGGTCGTCCGGCGTCGATCCAGGACGGTTTCAACTTCCAGGGCGACAAGAGCAAGGCGAAATGGAGCATTCTTGTTCGCGAGCTTCCGCGTGCTTTGGAAACCGGTTTGCTGGACCTGCGCCCGGAAAGTCATGTCGTGCGCATTACCCACGATGCGTCCGGCAGGGTCGATACCGTGGTCTATGCCGACAAGGAAGGCACACTGCATGAGCAGGCGGCGCATATCGTCTGCGTGGCGGGCAACTCCATCGAGACGGCGCGGCTTCTTCTCCTCAGCGAAAGCAACCGCTTCCCAAAAGGCCTTGCCAATAGCTCCGATCAGGTGGGACGCAACTATATGCGTCATCTTACCGGCTCGGTTTATGCGCGCTTCGACAAGCCGGTTCATATGTTCCGCGGCGAGACCATGGCCGGTATCATCGCTGACGAAGCGGTCCACAAGCCGGATCGCGGCTTCGTCGGCGGCTATTACATGGAGACGCTGTCGCTCGGCCCGTCCTTCCTCGCAGCCTTCGCCGAGCCGGGCGCATGGGGTCCTGATTTCGCCGAGATCATGGATGCCTATGACAGGACGGCCGGCATGTGGATCGTCGGAGAGGACATGCCGCAGGCAAGTAACCGGGTAACGCTGTCCGATACAGTCAAGGACCAATGGGGACTGGCGGCTCCGAACGTACATTTCGACGACCACAAGAACGATGTGGCCATGCGGAATTACGCCTACGAGCACGCTCAGAAGCTCTATGCAGCCGTCGGCGCGATCGATTCCCATCGCACACCTCCCTACCCTTCCACGCACAATCTCGGCACATGCCGCATGAGCGAGAGGGCGGAGGACGGCGTTGTGGACCGGTGGGGCAAGGCCCATGACGTGCCGAACCTGTTCATCTCGGATGGCTCGGTGATGACGACCGGCGCGGCCGCCAACCCGACGCTGACGATCGTGGCACTTGCCATACGTCAGGCCGAACACATCGCTGGCGAACTGAAGAAGGGCAATCTCTAAGCCCACATTCAAACCAACAGGGGCCGCGCGTAGCGGCCTCTTTCCCGATCGGCGCTCTATGTTATCGTTATCGCCGGGAGCAGGCAGGAGGATTTTTCATGTGCAGATTGTTCATCGGCGCCAACTCTCATCTTTGGGAGAGCCAGACGCGCTCCATCCGCATGGACGGCATGGTGACCAGCGTTCGGCTGGAGACCATGTTCTGGACTGTTCTGGAGGAGATCGCCGCCAAGGACGACATGAACGTTCCTCAGCTCCTGCACCAGCTCTACAACGAGTCGATCGACGAGGGACACGATCTTGGAAACTTCACGTCGTTTTTGCGCGTATGCTGCCTGCGCTATATCGATCTCCAGTTAAAGGGTCTGCTCGCTCCACGCGGCAAGGAGAACCTGCTTTCGACAGATGAGATTCTTTCTCTGGAAGCAGGCATGCGTGGGACGCCCGCCGAAAAGGTTGCGCCCCCCGGTCGTCAACATTGATGATCTGACAATAATTAACGACGCTCGAAACAGGTTTGCGCTGAGATTTTGCCTGTCAGGCGGGCACGCGAACCTTGCATGAGCTCTTTCGCGCCGGCGACGGAGCAATGCCCTACCCGTTGTTAATCAACAAGCCGATGATGGCTCCCTTACTGAGGCCGAACACACATTCCAATGGAACTGAGGCGTAGATTCGTGCGACACGCTATTTTGGCGCTCTCGGCTTATTTTCTGTCTTAAGATCCCAAGCATGCCCGAAGTCGGGGATCCTCACTCAACATTAACTGCAACATCACTGAGCGAACTACCCCTCTGATTTTGGGCCTGTTCTGTTTCGCTATCTAAAGGGATGCTGCTCTGGCTCCCCGGCCTTGAACATGCAAGCCCGGCCGCAACCGATGCCCGTTCCATGGCCGCCTTCAACGGCAGACCGCGATCGAGCGCCGAGGCCAGCACGCCGACAAAGCAATCGCCCGCCGCCGTCGTGTCCTTCACCTCGACCGACATGGCCGCAATGCGGATATAGTCTCCGAAGGCGCAGGCTTCCGCACCATCTCCACCCAATGTGCGCAGGACACCGGTATCGAGATGTGCGGACAGTGCCTCCGCCGACGATCCGCAACCCAGCCAGCCGGCCAGTGCTTCCGCCTCGTCCTCGTTGACGACGATCAGATCGCACAGCGACAGAACCTGCTGCGACAGCGGAAAAGCGGGCGCGAGGTTGAGAATGGAAGTCGCCTTGACGGCAAGCGTGCGGCGGATCAGCTTTTCCACTTCCGCCACATCGTTTTCCATCTGCAGGAGAACGACATTGGCGCGTTTCAGCAGCGCCTCCTCCACCGTATCCGAGGTCGCCATCAGATTGGCACCGGCGGCCACCACGATCATGTTGCGGCCTTCAGCGTCGATATGGATCGACGCATTGCCGGTCGGTTCCGCGACACGCGCGACCCGGCTTACATCTGTCGCCCCGGCCAGATTCCGCAGACCGATCTCGGCCAGACTGTCGTTACCAACTGCCCCGACCATCACCACTTCGGCGCCATCCCGCGCTGCCGCGAGCGCCTGATTGGCGCCCTTGCCACCGGATTCGGTGCGAAAACGGTTGGCAAGCAGCGTCTGGCCCGCTTGCGGCATCGCCTCGACCTCGTAGACGAAATCGACATTGATGGAACCGAAGGTGACGATCATGGCATGCCCTCCTTACGCGACCTGAACGAAATGGCCTTCGCCAGCTTCTTCATAGGTACGCTTCGGCGGCACGTAATCGGCGGCGCGGAACGGGCTCTTGATCTCGTCGTTCGAAATGCGGCGCGTCTGCCGGCGTGACGGATCGGCGATCGGCACGGCCGCCATCAGGCGTTTGGTATAATCGTGCTGCGGGTTTTCGAACACGGCCTGACGCGGCCCGATCTCGACGATTTCGCCGAGATACATGACCGCCACGCGGTGGCTGATACGTTCGACAACGGCCATGTCATGGCTGATGAAGAGGTAGCCGAGGCCGTATTTTTCCTGCAGGTCGAGCATCAGGTTGATGACCTGCGCCTTTACCGACACATCAAGCGCCGACACGCTCTCATCGGCGATCAACAACTTTGGTTCAAGCGCAAGCGCACGCGCGATGCAAACGCGCTGGCGCTGGCCGCCGGAAAACTCGTGCGCGAAACGATCCGCCATCGAGGCTGCAAGGCCGACACGCTCCAGAAGTTCGCCGACCCGCTGGCGGGCATCCGATGCCTTGACCAGACCATGGGTGATCATCGGCTCGGCAATCGCCTGGCCGACACGGATTCGCGGATTGAGGCTTTCGAACGGGTCCTGAAAGATCATCTGCGCTTCGCGGCGGATATTCGTCAGATCGGACTTTCCGGCTTTCAAGACGTTCTTGCCGTGGATCTGAACTTCGCCGGATACGGGATCGGTCAGGCGAATGATCGAACGGCCGGTCGTGGATTTTCCGCAACCGCTTTCACCGACCAGCGATAAGGTTTCGCCCTGACGCAGTTCCAGCGACACGCCCTCGACAGCGTGAATGCGACCGATCGTCTTGCGCAGAAAACCCTGTTTTACGGGGAAGCGGGTGATCAGATTATCGACTTTAAGGATCGGCGGCTGATCGCGCTTGACGGTATCCTCGGTCGGTTTGACCGGATGGATTTCGCCCGTTGCCATATCGACCTGCGGGAAACGCAGAGGGCGGTCCTTGCCGGTCATCGAACCAAGCTGCGGCACAGCCGAAAGGAGTGCGCGCGTATACGGATGTTTGGCACCGGCAAACAAGTCATGCGTCGTACCGGTCTCGACTTGCTCGCCGCGATACATGACGACGGTGCGATCAGAGATTTCCGCGACCACGCCCATGTCATGGGTGATGAAGAGGACCGACATGCCCTCCTCTTCCTGCAGCGTCTTGATGAGTTCCAAAATCTGCGCCTGGATGGTGACGTCGAGCGCGGTGGTCGGCTCATCGGCAATCAGCAGTTTCGGGTCGCAAGCAAGCGCGATGGCGATGACGACGCGCTGGCGCATGCCGCCCGAAAAATTCATCGGGTATTCGTTGAGGCGCGATTTCGCAGACGGAATACGAACCTTTTCGAGAAGCCGCACGGCTTCCGCCTGGGCTTGGGCCTCCGACATGCCGCGATGCTGACGCAGAACCTCGGTGATCTGCTCGCCGATCTTCAGGACCGGGTTGAGCGAGGTCATCGNNGTCATCGGCTCCTGAAAGATCATGCCGATGCGATTGCCGCGGATTTTCTGCATGTCGTCAAGCGGGATCGACAGGAGGTCCTTGCCCTCGAACTCGATTTTGCCGGTCACCCGCGAATTGGCGGGCGACAGAAGCCGCATGATCGACATGGCGGTAACACTCTTGCCCGAACCGCTCTCGCCGACGACGGCGACGGTTTCCTTCGGGGCGATATCAAAGCTGACATCGTTGACGACATTGCGCCACTCACCGCCGACGCGGAAGGCCGTGTTAAGGTTGGAGATGGAAAGAATGGGTTTTGTCATGATCTTAACCCTCACGACGCGGATTGAGGATGTCGCGCAAGGCATCGCCGATCAGGTTGATCGCGACGATGAGCAACAGAAGGGCGATGCCTGGGAAAAAGCTGATCCAGTAATCGCCGGAAAGCAGGTATTCGAAACCGTTCGAAATCAGCAGGCCGAGCGACGGTTCGGTGACCGGCAGGCCGATACCGAGGAAGGACAACGTTGCTTCCAGCATGATCGCATAGGCGACACGCATGGTGGCGACGACGATCAGCGGCGGCAGGCAGTTCGGCAGGATGTGGCGGAACAGGATGCTGCGATCCGGCAAAGCCATCGAACGGGCGGCATCCACATAGGCGCGCTTGCGCTCGACCAGCGCCGAACCACGGATGGTGCGGGCATAATAGGCCCACTGCGTCACGACCAGCGCCAGAATGATCTTGTCGACGCCCTGACCGAGAATGGCCAGAAAGATCAGCGCGATCAGGATGGCCGGAAAACTGAGCTGGATATCGACGATACGCATCAGGATCGAATCCGTGCGGCCACCGACATAGGCGCTTGTGAGACCGATCGAGGCACCGATGACGAGCGCGATGGCCGCACTCGACAGGCCGACGAGGATACTGGTGCGCAGGCCGTAGAGGATGGCGCTGAACAGATCGCGGCCCTGCGTGTCGGTGCCGAGCAGATAGGTCATGCCCGACATGCTTTCCGAACCCGGCTTCAGGCGACCGTCGAGAATGTCGAGCTGCGCCAGATCATAAGGGTTCTGCGGCGCGATCAGCGGCGCAAAAACGGCGGCAAGAATGAAGATCGTCACCAGCACGATGCCGAGCAGCGCCAGCTTGTCGCGCAGCAGGGCGTAGATGACTTCCGCCGCGGGCGACCGCGAGGCGGATTTCGCGCCGCTGTTGGCGGCTGCGTGGACCGAGGTGGTCGAGGACGTATTGTTGTCGGTCATCACGAGTTCCCCTCAAGACGGACGCGGGGATCGACGATCGAATAAAGGATGTCGACCAGGAGATTGATGACGCTGAACATCACGACGGTGATCATCAGGTAGGCGAGAATGACGGGGCGATCGAGAACGCCGATGGCGTCGATGATCAGCTTGCCCATGCCCGGCCATGCAAAGATGGTTTCGGTGACGACGGCAAAGGCGATCAGCGAACCGAGTTCGAGGCCGATGACGGTGATCAGCGGGATCAGCGTGTTTTTCAGCACATGCACGGTGACGATGCGGCGTTCCGGCAGGCCCTTGGCGCGGGCGAAACGCACGAAATCCAGCTGCATGGTTTCCATCACGCCGGCGCGGGTGAGACGGATGACCAGCGAGATCTTGAACAGCGCCAGATTGAAGGCCGGCAAGAACAGATGCGACAGGCCGTTCCATGTGAAGATGGAGAGCGGCACGCCGAGCACGTTGACGGTATCGCCACGGCCCGATGACGGCAGCCAGCCGAGATAGACGCTGAAATACATGATCATCACCAGACCGATCCAGAAAGTCGGCAGGCTGAAGCCGAGGATCGAGAAGGTCATGATCGACTTGGAGACAAACCCCTTCGGCTTCAGGCCGGCATAAACGCCGAGCGGAATGCCGATGACGAGAGCCATGGCGAGCGCCACGAAGGCCAGTTCCAGCGTTGCCGGCATGCGGTTCATGATCAGCGTCAGCGCCGGCTGGTTGAACACGAAGGAATTGCCGAGATCGCCGGACAGCGCGTTGGTCAGGAAGATCCAGTACTGTTCCCAGACGGACTTATCGAGACCGAAGGACTGGATGACCTGCAAACGCTCGGCCGGTGTCGCGGTCGGGCTGAGCAGCACGTCGACCGGGTTGCCGACGAGAAACAGCCCGGCAAAAACCAGAACCGACATGACCAGAAGGGTGAGCACGGTCTGCAGCGACCGGCTCAAGAGATATGCGCTCATGCGTGTGAGCCTCCCAGAGTTTTACTGCCGGGCATCTCGCCGCCATGGCGGGCGATACGCTCGATCAGCAATGCGATGAACCCGGCCTCGTCGACATCGGTGACGACGGTGGCGTTGGCCGGCCGGTCCATCTTCTTGTAGAAATCGGCATAGGTATAACCCATCGTCAGACCGGTGACCTGCACGCCGACAAAAGCCTCGCGGCTGGTGAACAGTTCGGGGCGGATGAGCCAGGCGATCGTCGTCGCATCATGGATCGGCCCGCCCGGACGACCAAAACGTTTTTCATCGCTGCGGTCGAAAGTGGAAAAAAGATTGTAGAGCGCGGCACCCGCCTCACCGCCGGCGCGAAATTTTTCGAAATGCTCGGCGGTAAACAGCGCCTGAAAGGTCATGTCGAGCGGCATCAGCACGATCGGCACGCCGGACTGGAACACGATTTCGGCCGCATGCGGGTCGGCATAGATATTGAATTCGGCCCAGGGTGTGCGATGACCGAGCGCCGTAAACGCGCCGCCCATGGCGACGATCTGGCGGATGCCCCGCGCCACATCGGGATGCTGGATCAGCGCCAGCGCCACGTTCGTCATCGGCCCGATGGCGCAGATGGTGATCTGTTCACCGGCGGCGACTGCGGCGCGCGCCGAACGGGTGATGAACTGCACCGCGTTTTCGTCCGACGGCACGATATCCCCGGCTTTGACCAGTTTGTCGTCAAACGAGCCGATCCGGGCATATTTGCCATAAACCTGCTCGCGCACCAGCGGGCCGCCGGCGCCGGCATGCACCGGCACATCGCGACGACCGCTCAATCCCACCAGCTTGCAGGCATTGGCGACGGTATGCTCAAGCGAGACATTGCCGGCGACGATCGACAGGCCGAGCACCTCGATTTCCGGCGAGGCAAGCGCCATCAGGATGGCGGCGGCATCGTCCACGCCCGGATCCGCATCGATGATGACCTTGTGCATGCTCATGCGACGGCCTTTTGATCGGCGTAACGCGACAGGCGTTCGAGGAAAAAGGCGATCACACCGTCCGCATCGACCTTGGTGACGATATCGGCATTCGGCTCCAGCCCGCTCTTGCCGTACCAGTCGGCGATCGTCTGACCCATGCAGAGTTCGCTTTCATATTCCACGAACACGCGGGCTTTCTGCGTCTCGAACAGATGCGGCGCGAGAATATAGGCCATGACCAGCGGATCATGCAGCGGGCCGCCGCGCGAGCCGTAACGGCGCACGTCATTGCGGTCCCAGAAAGCCATGAGTTCGGCGAGCGTCTCGGAAATCCGGCCGCTGACGCGCGAAAATTCGGCGACATGCTCCGGCTTCAGCATCACCTGATGGGTGGCGTCCAGCGCCAGCGCCACGATCGGGATACCGCTCGAAAACACCACATGCGCGGCATGCGGATCGGCCAGAACGTTGAATTCGGAGGTCATCGTGCGGTTGCCCGGCTCGCGATAGGCGCCGCCCATCATGACGATGCGCTCGATGCCGTCCGCCAGCTGCGGTTTCATGCGCAGCGCCACGGCGACATTGGTCATCGGGCCAAGGCAGCAGAGGGTGATGCGCTCGCCGGTTTCGGCAGCCTTGCCGAGTGCTTCGACCAGAAAATCGACGGCGGTCATGTCTTCCGCCTTTTTCACCGGTTCCGGCAGCGTCGTATTGCCAAGCCCGGTCTTGCCATGGAACTGGCCGTGGATCGGCTCGCGCAGCATCGGCCGGAAACAGCCGGCATAAACCGGGATATCTGTACGATTTCCGAGTTCGCAGACCTGCAGCGCATTGCGCACCGTGCGCTCCAGCGGCTGGTTGCCACTGACCGGCGTGATGCCGAGAATGTTCAGTTCCGGCGAAACGAATGCGGTCAGGAGCGCAATCGTGTCATCGATACCGGGATCACAATCGACGATGATCGAAATCGGCTTCATAAAACAATGCCTTCAATGTCTGGGATATAAGAAAGCTTCAGAGCGCGCCGACATCACGCAACACGCCGGCAATTTCCGCCCGCGCCGCATCGGAGAGCGGCATTTGCGGATGCATGGGGCTGCCGACGGCAAAACCCTGCAGGTCGAGCGCCGTCTTGATGCAGGCGGCGATCGAATATTTCGCAAAAATCTCGTTGACCTTCCACATCGGCCGCTGGAGATCCATCGCACGCGCCCAGTCGCCGGCCTTGGCCGCTTCGTAAAGCGCAATGCTCTGCTTGGGCACGATGCAGGCCGGACCCGCCATCCAGCCGACGCCACCGATCATCATCACGCAGACCGGAATGTGGGCGGAGGCGGCAAACACCTCCATGCGGCCACGGGTGCGCTCGATGATGGAAAGGAGACGACCGGTATTGGTGGATGCGTCCTTGATGTAACGGATGTTGTCGATGTGGCTCAGCCGCTCGATCACCGGCAGCGACAGGTCGGAACGCTGGAACTGTGGATTGGTGTAGAGCACCACCGGCCGGCCCTTGGCCGCCTTGGCGATTGCCGTGAAATAGGCTTCCACACCCTCGTCGCTCACTGGAAAATAAGCTTCGAGAATGGCCAGAATGCCATCTGCCCCTGCTTCGACCATGTATTCCGTCTGGGCGACGGCATCGGCGGTCGAGGTCGACGCCACGCCGGCGACAACGGGGACCCGGCCACGATTGGCCGAAATCACCGTGTCGACGACGCGACGTCTCTGGTCCTGGGAGAGATAGGCAAATTCACCGGTGCTGCCGAGCGGGGCGAGACCATGCACGCCCGCATCGATCAGGTGGTCCACCAGATCCGTCAGCACGCCTTGCATCACCTGGCCGGACGCATCGACCGGCGAGACGAGATAGGGAAATACACCGCTGAAGGACATGGCGGATCGCTCCTGTTTATCCGGGTATCAGTTCGGCTTCACGTAGTAGGGAAGCGTGTAACCATCCGAGCGACCGGCATAGTTGATGTCGCTCTTCACCGCCCAGGTATTGGCCAGATAGAAGACCGGGATGACGCCGAGATCACCCATGGCGATTTCCGTTGCCTTCTTCAGCAGTTCCTCCCGCTTGGCATCGTCCAGCGTCGAACGGGCTTCGTTCAGCGCCTTGTCGAATTCCGGGTTGGAATAACGACCACGATTGCCCTGACCGGCCTTTTCGCCGTAGCTCTCGAGGATCGGCCCGAGAACGCCGGAAGCTTCACCGGTCTCGACCGCCGCACCGCCCATGATGAACGAAAATTCGAGGTTCGAGGCGCGGGTAAAATAGACGCTGCCCGGCAGGGTGGCGACCTCGGTTTTCACGCCGACGCGGCTAAAAAACTGGCCGATCGCCTGCGCCACCTTGCTGTCGTTGGGATAACGGTCGTTCGATGCGTGGAAGGTCAGTGCAAAACCATCCGGATAACCGGCCTTAGCCAGCAGTTCCTTGGCCTTGTTCGGATCGTAGGCATCGACCTTGATGGCCGGATCATAACCGAAATAACCTTCCGGCACGACCTGACCGGCCGGCACGCCCTGGCCGTCCATGATGCGGTCGACCAGCGCTTCGCGGTTGATCGACAGCGACAGGGCGCGGCGAACATCGGCGTTCAGCAGCGGGTTCTTGCCATCGGCACCCTTGGCGAACGGCGACTGTTCGCGGTTCTGGTCCATGTGCAGATACATGATGCGGTTGCCGGCAATGTTGACGACCTTCATCTTGTCCGAGGCTTCCAGACGGCGCGTATCGGCGGTCGGGATGTTCTCGATCATGTCGACATCGCCGGACAGCATGGCGGCAACACGGGCGCTCGGGTTCTTGAAGACGCGGAACGTCACCTTGTCCCACTCAGCTTTTTCGCCCCAATAGGCGTCGTTTTTCGCAACGACAACGTTATCGTCCGGCGACCACGAAACGAACTTGAACGGGCCGGTGCCGATGACACCCTTGCCGGCATTCATGTCGCCGGTCGTGACCGTTTCCATCTCGGCCGGCAGGATGGCGATGCGGCTGAGGTTGTTGAGGAGAAGCGGCGTCGGACCTGCGGTCTTGATGCGCACCGTCAGCGGATCGACGGCCGTTACTTCGGTGATTGCCTTGACATAGCTGGCAAACGAACTCGGGCTGTTGGTCGATGCGAGCGGAATGCGCTTGATGCTGGCGACCACGTCTTCAGCGGTAAAATCGCTGCCGTCGTGGAATTTCACGCCTTCGCGCAGCTTGAATTCCCAGGTCGTGTCATCGACGATCGTCCAGGAAACAGCCAGAGCCGGCTGGATCTGCTGCTTGTCGTCCTGATTGACGAGGCCATCGAAAATGTTGCGCGCCATCGCGCTGTTCGGGCCGATGACATAGAATTGCGGATCCATGGACGTCGTCGAAGCGGACAGACCAACGGTCAGATCCCGAGCCTGGCTTGCGAGCGGCATGGCGAAAACAGACGCTGCCAATGCGGCTGCGAACACAGAAAACTTCATGATTGGGACTCCTCCGGGTTGTCCATCTCCGCACTCTCCCTGCGGGTAGAGATGAGTTAAAGCTTTCTTACAAGAAAGAAAAATTGCATTTCGTGTTCGATCCATGCCTAAATGTTATGGTGAGGGTGTGAACATGCGATTGAAACCAAGACAGGTAGAAGCCTTTCGGGCCGTGATGATGGCGGGCGGGATTACTGCCGCAGCAGATGCAATGAACGTCACCCAACCGGCCGTCAGCCGCCTCATCCGCGATCTGGAAGATATCGTTCAAATGACTTTGTTCGAGCGGATCGGTGCCCGACTTGTGCCAACTGCTGAGGCTACGCAGCTCTATCGCGAGGTCGAGCGGCTTTATCTGGGCCTCGATCAGATCGCCCAGGCTGCCGACGACATCCGCCTGCACAAAAACACCGTTTTGCGTATCGCCAGCGTGACATCGCTCGTCCGCCCCTACCTGCATCAGGCTATCATCGACGTGATCGGCAGCCGATTGGATATCCCGCTTGTCATAGATGTCGAAAACAGCCGCTACATCTGGGATATGGTCGAGCAGAACCGCTATGACCTCGGTCTGGTTTTCGGCTCGCCGCGGATGAATGATAAAAATGCCGTGCTATTGCACAATTCCAACGCCGTCGCGGCCATGGCGCCCGGTCATCGCTTGGCATCCCGTGACGTGATTACTCCGCATGACCTTCTTGATGAGCGGATTCTCATTCCCGGGCGCAATTCACCACTGAGACTTGCTCTCGATCGCGCCTTTTCCATAGAGGAGCACCAACCGGTCAGCACGATGGAAACATCAATGTTGAACTGCTGTTATTTTGCAGGTGCCGGGATGGGGGTGGGCATAGTTGACCAAACAAGCCTCCGCTCCGCCGGTGCTCAGGTGTTGGCCATACCGTTCGAGCCAAAAATCGAGGTGTCCTATTATGCCATACGTCCGAGTGGCGCCCATAGAATAGCTGTTCTTGAAGATTTGATCGGAAGAATGCAGGACATCATGAACTCTTCAGGCGACACGACTTAAACACCAAGGGCATCTTAAAGCGTCGTACCATAACGCAGAACATGGGTGCCGGGGGCTATGCTATTCGGTCAGCATCCATGAGAACGACGTTGAACCTGCCGGCTTAAGCCCCCACCGCTATTCGAAAAGCCGGAAGTGTACTGTTTCTAGCGAACGGTCTTTCGCCACACTGGAAACGCCCTGAACATCGTGGACTGGTTGGCAGTCTTTTCCGCATGCTTTTGGGTCAAACGCTGCACGATAGCCTCTGCCATTTCCTCTATCGGCTGGCGAAACGTGGTGATCGCATAGCCTTCCCAGCTGGCTTGCTCGATATCATCAAAGCCGATAACGCAAAGATCTTCGGGAACGTTCAGTCGAAAATCCTTGCGGGCAATGTCGAGAAAACCGCAGGCGAGAAGATCGGTGACACAAAAAACCGCATCCGGCCGCTGTGCTCCGGGCAGGAGCCGGCGCGCGGCCTCGGCACCGCTCCGGTAGCTGGTGGGACCAGCCTTTATCACCTGCGGCGGCTCGAACCCTGCCCTCACGACCACATCGCGAAAGAGTTCCTCGCGTGCCAGAAGGCTCGGAGAGCCGTTTGTGGACGACACGATCGCAAAGGACCTGCAGCCGGCTCGATCAAGCATGTGCCAGGCATCATTCATGGCGCTCTGGTGATCGAGGCTGATATGATCCGCCTTCTCGATCTGTCCTGCACGGTTGATGAGAATGACGTGCTGACCGCTCTCAATACAGGTGCGCACCAACGAGACAGGTGGCGCACCTGAAAGAACGATCGTCGCCGAAGCGCGATAGTTCAGTGTCTGATGCAGCGCTGCCCGGATATCGGCCTCTTCGCCGGCCGTGTTGATCACCATGGCCGCTCGCCCAATCGCCTGAATACGCCGGGTAATGGCTTCAAGCAAAGCCGACTGATAAGGCGCATGCAAGTCTCCGCCGAGAATGCAGATCGGACGGCTTTTCTCCTGAGAAAGTCCGCGCGCCAGATGATTGACGTGGTAATTGAGCTCTTCGGCAGCTGCCAGAACCTTGCGACGGGTTTCTTCCGAAACACTGGCGCCTTCCGTGAAGGTTCGCGAAACGGCGGAGCGGGAAACTCCCGCCCTTCGTGCAACTTCACTGGCGCTTGCAAAGCTCTGTGGCGGCCGGCTTGTCATGCAACAGCCTTTTTCTTCTGCGCCTCGATGAGGCGGATCATGCCTGCGGCCTGTTCTGCCGCGTGAATCAACTGCGGTTTCGGCGTCTCATGCCATTCATCGGGATGCAGATCTCTCTTGGTCCGGACATGAGCGATTGCGGCGGCCAATGTCGGATAGGTATGCGGCATTTCCAGATGCAGGAAAAGCGAGACAAGCGAAACCGAACGACTCCTCCCCGCACGACAATTGACGAGGACGTTGCCTTTCTCGCGATGAGGATAAGATGCGCGCTCGGGAAACTTCTGGTCCAGCGCACCGCGCAGCAGGTAATAGCCCGAAAGCAGCATCGTATCAGAATTGCCCGTATCATCGACCAGCCCGAGTTTATAGTAACGCAGCAGGCCGGAGCCGGACGCAAGGATACCGTCTGTCGACGGTTCGCTTCCGGTAACGAAATTGACGTCGAAATTGATCGCACAATTGACGATGATCTTGATGTCATGCGTAGCAAGCAGCTCCGGATCACAGACGGCTTCGCGCCCGCCGATATAAAGATCGACATCCCAGCCCGGCAGGCTCTTTTCAATCAGGCTCAAATGGGGGCGATCGTAGCGGGGAGAAGAACTCATGCCGCCTCTCCTTTGCGTTCTGTCGGCGCAATCGCAATTCGCATCGCCTTTGAAAAAGCCGCCGCGATACCCGGCGCTGCAGCGAAGATTTCGCCGCCTGTGAGCAATTCGACCTGCTCTGCCGGATAGGCGCCCGTCACGCCGCCCGCTTCGCGCACCATCAGCAGGCCGGCAAGGCAATCCCATGCATTCATGTAGTATTCGGCGTAGCCATCGGTTCGCCCCTCTGCCACCCAGGCGATTGCAAGCGCGCCGGATGCGCCACGGCGAATATTGGCTCCCTCGTCGAGCACACGTTGCTGTGCCGCCAGATATTGCGTGCTCTCGACGCGCGGGGACCAGCCGATTTCGACTGAGGCATTGGCGATGGAATCGGTTGCCGCGGCAGCAAGCGGAACCCGGTTCTTGGTCGCTCCCTGTCCCTTACGGGCGAAATAGAATTCCTCCGAGGCGGGGTTGAAGATCACCCCCATAAGCGTTTCACCCTGATCGCAAAAGGCGATCGAGATGCAGAAATGCGGAATGCCCCGGGCGAAATTGGCGGTACCATCGATGGGATCGATCACCCAGAGCCGTTCCGCCAGCTCGCCTCCGGCCTCTTCACCCAGAATTCCGTCTGAAGGAAATGCATCGGCAAGCACGGCGCGAACGTGGTTTTCCACCGCCTCGTCGGCTTCGGTGAGGAAATCCTGCCGTCCCTTGAGGGTAAAGTCTCCCGGCTTGCGCGAGACAAAGGCGTCGAGCGCGAGGGTTCCGGCAGATGCGGCGACAGCCCGCAACACGGCTTCACGGCGGTTCAGTTCTTCGACAGTCAGCATGGGGTCTTTCGAATGAATGTCGGCGGACCTTGCCTGCGCAAGGTCCGCCTTGGTTGGTTTGGGATATTCGACGCTTACTTCTTGTAATTCAAGGACCAAAGATCCTGCCAGTCCTGACGGCCCTCCCAGTCGGCCTTGCCGGTGGAAGCGTCATAGCTGAGAATCTGGTCCTTGATCTTGCCCACGCCCGATGCTTCGTCGGCCGGCAGTTCGATCGTGGAGTTGGTCGACATCTTGCCGTCGATCGCCTGGGCTTCCATGCCTTCGGCGGTCATCATGTAATGGAGGAAGAGCTTTGCCGCATTGGGGCTCTTGGTGCCCTTGGCAATGAGACCGAGCGACGGATAGCTCCAGCCCGAATGCGGGTTGATGCCGGCACACAGGCCAAGCTTCATGCCATCCTTGTTGTCGCGGAACTTTGCCGTCGACAGGAGCCCGACAAAGCTTTCCTTTGCGTCCGGTGCGCCGACCGCTTCTGCGGCAGAACTGTCGCTATCGGTCAGAAGCGGGCCATTGGCCGCAAGCGCCTTCACCCAAGCGGCCGTGGCGCTGGCTTCGTCGGTCTCGAGCGGCTTGCCATACTGTGCCTGATAGGCGTCGGCCACAGCCTTGTCCGCATGCGCCGACATCTGGTTGAACCAGTCGGTATAGGACGGCTTTCCGAGCGGATCCTGCATGGCAACCTTGCCCTTCCACTCGGCTTCCGTCAGCTGCCAGATATTGGTGACCGGGCATTTGTCGTGCAGGGCGGTGTTGTAGCTCCAGACGTTCGGCTCAAGATAGACGACCAGCGGCTTCTGGTAGACAGCCGGGATATCCTTGGCCAGATCAGTCGGCACCCAGCTTTCGGCGTAGCCGGTTTCCACCAGTTGCGAGATGCCGGCAGGGGCATCGAGCAGGATCATCACGTCGGCCTTGATGTTGTTGGCCTGTGCCTCGCGAATGGCGATCTCGAGCGTGTTGGGCGCATTTGCCTTGATGCCAGTCGCCTGCACACCGTATTTCGCGGTGAAGGACTTGGCCTGCTCAACGATCTTGCCGCTCGAATTGTAGACGGTGATCGGCGCTTCCTGTTTGGCGGCTGCGATCAGGGCGTTGAGGTCGAACGCCTCCTCGGCGCCGGCGCCGGTGGCGCCGAACAGCACGGCAGTGGACAGGATCAGGGAAGAAATCAGAGTGCGGGAATGTCTCATCGGTATTCCTTTGAGTGTTTTTAACGGAGATCTATTCGTGACGTTATGCAGGTAGAAGCGCCGGCCGGCTCACGCCGGCAGGCTGTGCCGCACCGGCGGCGCGGATTTCGTTTTTTTCGATGCGCCGTTGGGCAGCGTCGAACCGGTGCAACCCCTCGGGGCGCGCGAAACAGGCGACCATATCGCCCGGCTTTGCGATCGGACGACTATGGGTGGCATGGAACAACCGCTCCGCGCCGAGCGAAAGCTCGATGATCCAGCTGCCGCCTGTTGGCATGATGCTTTCAAGCCGCAATTGCCCGAGCGGCACAGCGTTGTCGCTGGCCGAGAGAACGATCTCCTCAGGCCGGATACCGACCGATACCGCATCCGCCAGTTCCAGTTTCGAACCGAGCCTTGTGGCAAGACCGTCGACAACCGGAATGCCGTCCAGAGCGATCATGTTGATCGGAGGATTGCCGATGAATTCGGCGACGAACTGGTTGACCGGCCGCGAATAGATGTCGTCCGGAGCGCCGACCTGCTGTAGCCGGCCACCGTTCATCACCGCAATCGTCGTCGCCAGCGTCATCGCCTCCCATTGGTCATGGGTGACGAAAACGATCGTCGTGCGGAATTCCTCGTGCAGGCGACGCAGTTCGGCGCGCATTTCCAGCCGCAGAGCGGCATCGAGATTGGACAACGGCTCATCGAGGAGGAGAATATCCGGATTGACCGCCAGCATGCGGGCAAGCGCCACGCGCTGCTGCTGTCCGCCGGATAGCTGCGCGGGATAGCGCGCGGCGTAATCGCGGATGCGCAGCTTCTCCATCACGTCGTTGACCTTGGTGCGACGCTCGGCCTCCGGCAGCTTGCGCAGACGCAGGCCGAAATCGATATTGCGCTCCACCGTCATGTGCGGCCAGAGCGCATAACTTTGGAAGACGAGGCCGAGACGACGCTGTTCCGGCGGCACGAATGCCGCGGCGGAAACACTGTCGACGACGCGGCCGCCGATGGCGATTTCACCGCCGCTCAGATGTTCGAGACCTGCGATCATTCGCAACGTCGTCGTCTTGCCGCAGCCCGACGGACCCAGAAGGCACATGAACTCGCCGTCCGCGATCGTCAGGCTCAGATCTTCGACGGCGGCGCTGCCATGACCCGCATAGTTCTTGGCGACATTGGTGAGGGTGATATCGGGCATGTCAGCTCTCCAGTCCCTTGGCGATGCCATTGCCGGTGAGACGGTTGATGAGGATGGTGCCGAAGAGTGCCAGAAGCGCTATCATCAGCACCACGGCATTGGCTGCCTGGGTGTAGTTGTAGTCGACGAGACGCAGCGAATAGGTGGTCAGAACGTCGGTTGCCGGAACGGCGAGGATGATGAACAGGCTGACGCCCTTGATGCCGGAAATGAACGGAAGAAGGATGGCACTGGCTAGGGCACGCTTCTGGATCGGCATGACGATGCTGGTCATACGCCGCCACCAGCCCGCTCCGGCGATACGCGCCGCCTCTTCGGGTTCCTTGCCGAGTTGCGCCATCGCGGCGATGCCAGAGCGCGACGCAAACGGCATCTGGTCGGCAATCAGCGCCAGGATAAGGATGATCGATGTACCGTAGAGTGCGGGGATCGGGCCGCGCGGGACGGCGAACAACGTAAGGGTCGCCGCCGCGAAGGCTATGCCGGGGACCAGATAAGGCATGAAGGTAATCTGGCGCAGGAAGTTACCGAGCGCGGCAAAGCGGCTGCGAATAACCACATAACCGACGAGCAGGCCGAGAACGCCCGACGCCAGCGAGGCCGCGCCGATGATGATCAGTGTGTTGAGGCCTGCATTCCAGAATTCCGGCGTCAGCAGAATGCCGTTTCTCAGGGCAACCGTGTCGAGATCGGTGCCGATCCAGTAATCGAAGGTGAAGTTCTCCGGTGTGAAGCGACCAGGCACGCGCATGATCGTAGAGAAGAACAGCGTCAGAAGCGGAACAACCACGCCAACTGCAAAGAAGGTCAGTGCAAATAATGTCGCCGGCATCTGCCAGCGGCCAAGCGACCGGCGACGATCCATGGCGCCCTTGCCGCCGACGATGGCGAACCGCCGCGCCTCGCGCATCATCCGGGTGTCGATGTAGAGCGTGAGGACGCCGATCGCCATGATGACTGCGGCCATGACTGCCGCCATGCCGGTCTGGCGTGTCGAGATCGCACGGTAGAGCGAGGTGGAAAGCGTGTCGAAACCGACCGGCAGGCCGAGAACATAGGGGACGGCGAATTCGCCGATGCAGTCAGCGAGGATCAGCAGTCCACAGGACAGAAGTGCCGGCCGCATCAGGGGCAGCACGATCTGGAAGGCGACACGCCGGCGGCTGGCGCCGAGAATGCGGGCGGAATCTTCCAGCTGCGCATCCAATCGCTGCAAGGCACTGCCCAGAATGAGGATGACGAAGGGTGCGTAATGCAGTGACAGGATGACGATCATCGGCAGGCGGCCGTAAGCTAGCCAGTCCGGCGTTGCAAAGCCGAGATTTTCGAGCCAACCGGGCTGTCCGCCGACTGTACGGTTCTTGAAGATCGTCATCCAGGCAAGCGCCAGCGTCCAGGTAGGCAGCATGAAGGGAATGATCAGCGCTGTTGCAAACCAGCCTCGGCCCGGAAGCTCGGTGCGGTTGATCAACCAGGCAAGCAACCCTCCGACCGACATGGAAACAATGATCGCGCCAACGGCTATCGAAGCCGTATTGAGCAGAGGCTTCCACAGGAGAATGCCGGACATGCGCGAAGCAAAGGCACGCGTCATATAATACATCGTCCACGCACCTTCCGGTGCCCGAGTGCGCGCGGCGTCGCCTATCTGAACAATTGCGACGTTTATGAGAATGGAGATTACCGGCGCCAAGATAAGCAGAGTGAAAAGCGCAGCGAGAACCAAACCAATCGCGATGACCGGATCGCTGGAAGCCACGACACGCTGATGGCGTAATTTCTGCAAAGCGGGAGGGCGTATTCCCGCCTCTTTTCCTGCCGCAACTGTCGCCTTGTCGATCATTGCCATAACGGCCGCCCCTTTTCATCCGCGGCAAGCCATAGATGGCGGATATGACAGGCAAATGACGTTTTGCACATACGTGCATTTTGCTTTGCGCTAAAATTAGGAAGATTCTTTCAAAAATTTGAATTTTATGCACATAAGTTCAATTCAGTATTCAAATGGATGCCGAACGCCGGAAGCGGGACGTATCCAACAAGTCGTGGTTAGAAATCCCGCTGACGCAACTTGGAAGGATATCACCAGACACTGCAAGTGATCGGATTTCGTTCCGGCGCGGCTTTGACTTCAGCGCAACCGCTCCTTCGGGTGTCAGGCGACGCGCAATTGGTTCGATCACATCGCTCGGAACGCTGCGGAATGATGGAACGTTTAGTGGAAACACAGCGCCATAGGCGGTTCGGCATGCCTGTTTACACGACAGGATCAGTCCTTTGGGCTGATCCGAGGAGAGCAGACTGTGCAGTGTCGCAGCACAGCCTCGACAATCGCCTAAAACTTGATAGAAAGAAGCATGTTTTGAACTGATAGTTTCTCAGCACGAACGCTCGCCAAATGATCTTCTCCAAAAACAGCCCAGCGAAGCAGGGCCTCGCCACGGCAAATGCGCAGTCGCGCGAAATAGCCCTTGCTGTTACCTGCAGTCCCGTCGCCGCGAAGCGAAAGGCTGGATTGGCTTGACTTGGGATATACATTCGCTCTTTCGACGCCATGCGCAGGGTATGGCGCGGTCTCTGCGCCGTCATGGCTTCAGTCCCGAGACGGCAGCCGACGTGACGCAAGATGCTTTCGTCCGCGTCATCGCGCGGCCTCCGTCCGAAGGATCGCTAAATCACAATCCTCAGGGATATCTTTATCGCGCCGCACGCAATATCGGCATAAATCATCAACGCCGCGAAACCTTGATCGAAACGGTCGCTCTTGACGACGAACAGGTGCTCAATTTGGCTGACCCGGCCCCTTCACCGGAACGGGTCGTCCAGTCACGACAGGCTCTTCAGCAAACCTATGATGCGCTAGGCGAGCTGCCCGAGCGGACAAGGCGGGCTTTTGAGATGCATCGCCTGGGCGAACGCACGATTTCGGAAGTGGCCGAGGAGCTTGGCATTTCGACGACGCGGGCGTGGACGCTGATCAGGGATGCCTATAGGCATCTGGTTTCACGCGTCGATGACACCTGAACCGTCCTGGATTACGCAGCGTCTACGCAAATTGCGCGGCGATCCGATCCATCCCTGCCCAGAGGCTACGAATGACTGAGACGACACCAGATCAGGACAGATTGCTGGACGAAGCGATCGACCTGATCATTCGGTATCAAAACGATCCCGACAATTCGGTCACCGCGGAGATGATAAGGACATGGAGAGCCAGGGGTCCGCTGCAGGAGGAAGCGTGGGCGCGCATATCCAAAGTACATGGCACTTCCGGAACGCTGCTGAATGAAAAACGGCGCATCGAACGGCGCGAGAGCCTTCAGCTGACGCGGCGCAATCTGACGCTTGGCGGCATCGCCATGATCGGAGCCGGAGCCGCCGCATATTCCCTTGGCCCGAACCTCCTGGTGCAGGTGCAGGCTGACTATATGACCGCAAAGGGCGAAGTGCGGCAGCTCACATTGCCGGATGGGAGCATGGCAACGCTCGGACCTCAAAGCGCTATCGCTTTAAAATACCATGACATTGACCGGACGGTTGAGCTTCTTGCGGGAATGGCGTTTTTCGAAGTTGCGCCGGACCCCGCGCGCCCGTTTTCGGTATTGTCCGGGAGCGTGAAGACCACCGCACTCGGAACCGCCTTCGACATTTCCGATGACGCCGGCATCCTGACACTCTCCGTTGATCATGGTGTCGTCGAATTTCGAGCCGATGCCAGCGCAAGCACGGCCCTGAGGCTTTCGGACCGCGAGTGGATTTCCGTTGATCCGGCCTCAGGAAGGGTCGATCGCGGTCAGCGCGAAGCTGGGCAGGTTGCGTCCTGGCGCGACAAGCTGATCATCGCCGAACGGGAGACCGTTTCAGCTCTTGTCGCGCGCATCAGTCGCTGGGTACCAGGTCGCGTTGTGCTTGCGGATCCGTTTATCGGCCGGCAGCGCGTAAGCGGGGTTTTCGACCTAAATGATCCGGTGCGCGCCCTTCAGGCCGTCGTACATCCGGCCGGTGCCCGCCTACGCCAGATATCTGATCTTCTGACACTCATTTCTCCAGTTTGAAAAAAGTTGAGCCGAAAGGTGAATTTTTCTCGCGCCCGATTGTAACAGTCTTAGGGGCAGCGGTCTGCGTGACCAATCTGGTTCGCCCCACAGACATGTAAGGCATCGGAGAGTTTGAGGGGCGCATGACGTATACTGCAGAGGTTCGGCGAAACAAAAGAAACGCGTTTTTGGCAGCGTTGATGGTGTCAACGACCATCGGTCTCCTCGGAGCCACATATCGGGATGCCATGGCGCAGGCCGAGGCTCAGGCATCCTATCGCATCCCCGCAGGCACGCTCAATCAGGCGCTAACGGCGTTCGGGCGTCAGGCAGGTGTTCAGGTTACCTATCTGGCATCCATCGCGGTCGACAAGAACTCGCCGGGTTTTTCGGGATCGGCAAGCCGCGAACAGGCGCTGACCAGAATTCTGCAGGGTTCGGGTCTGATTTTTTCCTTTACCAATGCAACGACAGTTGCGATCTCAAAACCATCCGGCGAGACCGGCAATGCAGCCGCAGGCAGCTCGGGCGTCCTGCAGCCGATTGTGCTCGGCGCAGGCTCCTCGGATAATGAGACAGTTGCAGCAAAGAGCAGCAGTGCCGCCACTAAACTCGACACGCCGCTAGTCGAAACCGCGCGTTCGGTTTCGGTCGTGACCCGCAAGGAACTCGATCAGCGCGCAGCCCAGAATGTTGTCGAGGCCGTTCGATATTCGGCTGGCATCGTGACAGATCGCGCCGGTTTCGATCCGCGCTTCGACACCGTGGAAATTCGCGGCTACGATGCAACCTCCTCCGGAGATTACAAGGACGGTCTTCGCCAGCCTTATCTGAACTACGGCATGTTTCGCACCGATCCCTATGCGCTCGAGCGTGTCGAAATCGTCAAAGGCCCGGTTTCCGTGCTGTACGGGGCTGGAACGCCAGCCGGGATTATCAACAAGGTCTCCAAATTCGCCAACGGCGAGCGGATAAGAGAAGTCGAAACCCTTTATGGCACAGAGAACCGCAGGCAGGCCGCCTTCGATCTGGGGGATACGATCGGAGAGGATGGCGACCTGTCCTATCGTCTCGTCGGTTTGGCGCGCACGGGCGAAACCAATCTCAATATAGCAGACGACCGGTATTTCCTGCAGCCGTCGATCACATGGACGCCATCCGACCAGACGTCCTTGACGGTCTATAGCCTCATCCAGAATTCGGATATCGGCGGTGGGGTCGGTGCCGTCGTCGACCCATCAGGCAAGGTGTACGATCTGCGGGCCAGTGATCCCGACTATGACTACAACAAAATCAAGCAGCGGCAGGTCGGATATGAATTCGAGCATGAATTCAATGATCTGGTGACATTCCGGCAGAACCTTCGATACTCGCATATGGATCTGCGCAGCCGCTATCTTACTGTTTCCACTCTTGCATCGGGTTGGACGGGGACAGTCGCGCACCGCATGCCCTGGTCCGTGCGAGACAGCATGGAAGTCTTCCAGACGGACAACCAGCTGGAATGGAGTTTCGATACCGGCGCTGCCTCTCATACGCTCCTGACAGGCGTCGATTACATGAAAGTAAAAGGCTCGATCGGCTATGGCGTCGGCGCAGCCGATCCCATCTTCGACTTCGACATCGCCAACCCAACCTATGGCGTGAATGGTCCGACCGCGCCTTATAATTACCTGCTGCTAGACAGGAGCCTCCAGCAAACGGGCATCTATGCGACGGACCAGATCTCGATCGATAACTGGCGTTTTACGATGGGTGGCCGATACGCCTGGGCAAAGCAGGGCGCGGACGGGACCCAAGGAGCTGATCCCTATAGCGAAAATATCGACAAGGCTGCCTTCACGATGCAGGCGAGCGCGCTTTACGCCTTCGACAACGGCATTTCTCCCTATGTCAGCTATGCCACGTCTTTCGACCCGGTAACCAACCTGCCGGTCGCCGGCACCACCCTCGAAGCCGCCAAAGGCGAGCAATTCGAACTCGGCGTAAAATACCAGCCCCCCGGCACTGATATTCTTCTGTCGGCCGTAGCCTATCGCCTTGTCGAAAAGGACAAACCGGTCATTGCCGATCCGTTGATGGGGACCTACCGCTCGCTTGGTGAGCTGACCAACAAAGGTATCGAACTCGAGGCCCGCGCCGCTGTTGGCGATGGGTGGGACGTGATCGCAGCCTATACCTACGCGCATTCGCGCATCACGGCAGGCACCGATGTAGGCAATGAACCGGCGGTCAAGCCGGCGCATGTGCTATCGCTCTGGGGCAATTACACCTTTGGTGATGGTTCGGCGCTGGCGGGCCTGTCGGCCGGCGCGGGCCTTCGATATGCAAGCGAGGCTTACACGAGTACCGCAAACACCAGCAAGAACGATGCGACCCTGTATGTCGATGCAGCGCTCAACTACGATTTCGGTACACTCGACAAGAAGTACGATGGGCTGACCGCAGCGTTCAACGTCCGCAATCTTGTCGATCAGCGAGATACCGTCTGCAATGAAGGATATTGCTCTCTCGCACAGGGGCGCAACATCACTGCGTCCCTCAAATACCGATGGTGATACGTAAGTATGTGAATTTTTGAAAGGGGCGTCATCTATCCTCTATGAAACCTTCGAAACCAAAGGTGTTGCTGCGACGCTGGGCCGAAAATCTCGGCCCTCGTTCTTGCGCAAGCACGCGATGTCTGCTCGTCCAAATCGCGGTAAGACGACGTCTCATCAAGATAGAAACTTGCTAAGCATCTCATCCTCGGTTTCCGATCCGCTGAATTCCGTCAGTAGACGCCGGGCAATGCGCGTCCCTTCTGCGCTTGTCAGAGCCACGCCGCGCAGCGTGCAAATTCGGACCTGAACACCGTAGATCCGATGCAATTGTTCGGCCGTATATGTCTTACCCGCACTCATCCGCTCGATATATGGCGGCTCGCTCTGAAAGTCAGCCGCTAACTGCTAACAGACTTCCGCAAGCAGCAAAGACTTGTAGGCGTCGACATGTAACGCTATCACGGCGGAGTCGTATTCATTCAACGAGGACACTATGGCAACCGGCACGGTTAAATTCTTCGCTCAGGACAAGGGCTTCGGCTTCATCACCCCAGACAACGGCGGCCCGGACGTGTTTGTCCATATTTCCGCGGTCGGATTTGGTGGCTCACTTCAGGACGGTCAAAAGGTGAGCTACGACGTAGGTCAGGACCGCAAGACCGGAAAATCCAAGGCTGAGAACGTCAGCGTTCTCTGATCGATTAAGCGAGGCCCCACCAAGACCGTGGGGCCTCGCACGAAAATACTGGGCCTGAAGTGTCGACTTCGAGCGGCTATTCCGCCGCATGTCATCAAGGCAAGGAAGCCTTGCTGTCGAAGGATATTCCTGCGCTCGCCGTCGGCGGCCTCACGTCCGACAACATCAAGGCTTTCGTTGATACGGGTGCAGCCGATTTCGGCATGAGTGGCTCGCTCTACAAGCCCGGCGACAGCGCCGAAACGGTCGGCACCAAGGCCCGATATTTCATCGATGACATGCGCGCCATCAGATAGTCTGATCAACCCGGCTCTCGATCTGAATCAGACCATCAACGAGTTGATTGGTTCAAGAAACCCAGCAATACCTCGTCGATCAAAATCGGCGTTTCCGCTTCCCATCCATGGCGCCGCAGTCTTGATAATGCGCACTACGGGATGCTGTCCCTCGTGTCTATCCGGATAGAAACCGCATCATGCCGCCAGTATTCGACATCACAATCCAGAATACGGCCCGTCTGGTCACGGTTAACGCGCACGATCTGCAAGCCGAACGTGCCATCGGAACAGTGCAGTTCAGTCGCCGACATGCCGGTCAGCGCAACGGGGTTGATCTCGAAGGAGACGTCGCCGTATTCGAGCGCGTATTTTTCGCGATAAAGATTGGTCAGCGAACCGGTCAGATCCTGTTCCAGAATATCGGCAAACACAGCCTTGCTGAGATGATGCTCCACGAAGACAACAAGACGGTCATCAACCCGCCGCCGCCGCCGGATGCGCCAGAACTCCGTTCCGGAAGGCTGTTCCAGCAATGCGCAGATATCATCCGGGGCAACCGCGCTGACGGCTTCGATCAGTTCGGTGCTTGCCTGCCGGTTCTGTTCCCGCGTCATGCGCTGAAAGTCCGTCCGCCACAGCGGATTGTAGACCAGTCGCCGATCTGAAACGAACCAGCCCCTTCGATTTTCGCGATAGATGAGACCATCCATTTCCAGATGCGAAAGCGCCTCGCGCAGCGTGATACGCGTCGTGCGATAACGTTCGGCCAGTTCGCGCTCTGACGGCAGCCGCCGGTCCACCGCAAGCCGCCCTTCGGCGAGATCATTCCGGATCGCCTGCTCAAGCGTCAAAAAAGAACGTTTTGTGAATTCGTTCGCACTGTCAGCGGTCATCCTGCCTCCGTCATGCAGCTGTCATCACGGTTTGGCATAGAACCTCGCATCTGGTCTATACCAAAGAGGTGAAACATGTTCCGTCGCACTTTCCTGGCCCTGCCCGCCCTTGGCGTCCTGGCCTATTCCGGCATTGCTGCCGCCAATGATATTTCCGCGCTCGAAGAGGCCGCCCGCAAGGAAGGCGCCGTTTACAGCGTCGGCATGCCCGACGGCTGGGCCAACTGGAAGGATACCTGGCAGCAACTGACCGAAAAATACGGCTTGAAGCACTCCGACACCGACATGAGCAGCGGCGAGGAAATCGCCAAATTCGCCAATGAAGGCGTCAATGCCACCGCCGATATCGGCGACGTCGGCCTGGAATTCGGCCCGATCGCGCTCGCCCGCGGCGTCACCATGCCTTTCAAGACCACCACCTGGGACCAGATCCCCGCCTGGGCGAAGGATGCGGAAGGCAATTGGGTTATCGGTTATACCGGCACCATCGCCTTTCTCGTCTCGGCTGACGTCGCCAACCCGCCGACCTCCTGGGCCGATCTCTTGAAGGGTGACTACAAGGTCACCATGGGCAAGGTCGGTTCTGGCGCGCAGGACAATGCCTCGATCCTCGCCGCAGCCGTTTCGCAAGGCGGGAGCGAGAAGAACCTGCGCCCGGGCGTCGAACTGTTCCAGAAGCTGGCCGAACAGGGCCGTGTCGTCGGCAGCGGCGTTACCCCGGCGCTGATGGAACGCGGCGAAATCCAGGTCGCCCCGCTGTGGGACTTCAACGCGCTGAACTACCGCGACGTCGTCGGCAAGGACAAGTTCAAGGTCATCATCCCGTCTGACGGTTCGGTCACCAGCGGTTACGCAACGATCATCAACAAGCATTCGAAGAACCCGAATGCCGCCAAGCTGACCCGCGAATATATCTTGAGCGACGCCGGCCAGATCAACCTTGCCCGCGGTTACGCCCGTCCAATCCGCTTCGACCACATCGAACTGCCGGCCGACGCCAAGGAAAAGCTGCTGCCGTCCGACCAGTACAAGGCTGCCCGCCCGATCGACCCGACACTGTGGACCTCGGACGCCGCCAAGGAAATCTCGCAGCTGTGGCGCGATCTCGTCGCTCCCAAGATGTAATTCCGGCGACACAATCTTTCGTCAAACATCCCGTCTCGCGGATTTTTCCGCGAGACGTTCCTGCATTGAATTCAGCGAAAAGGACCAGCTTCATGACGAAGCGCACGATCTTCATCATTCTCGATGGCCTCCGGTATTCCACCGCACGCGAATGCCTCGGTTACATGGAAGCTCTGGTCGCAGGCGCTGAAGCGCAGGTCTATCGTGTGGACAGTGAGCTGCCGTCTATTTCCCGCCCGCTTTACGAAACGCTGATGACCGGCCTGCCGCCCGTCGTGCATGGCGTGACCAGCAATGGCGTGGTGCGCCGCTCGAATTTCGACAACGTCTTTTCGCTGGCGCGCAAGGCCGGGCTTGTGACCGCCGCCGCGGCGTATCACTGGTATTTCGAACTCTACAATCAGGCACCGTTCAGCCCGGAATTCCGTCACATCAGCAATTCCGATGGCGGCATTCAGCATGGCGCCTTCTACTGGCAGGATCATTATCCGGACGATCACCTGTTTGCCGATGCCGATGATTTACTGCGCCGGCACAATCCCGATTTCCTGCTCCTGCATCCGATGAACATCGACGATATCGGCCACAAACATGGCGGCGCTTCCCGCCAGTATCGCGACACCACCCGCAACGCCGCCGATCTTCTCGCCCGTTATGTGCCGCAATGGCGTGCGGCGGGTTATACCATCATCGTCACCAGCGATCATGGCATGAGCGACGACGGCAATCACGGTGGTCCGCATGAAGACGAGGCGACCGTGCCGCTTTACACGGTCGGCGCCGACGTCTTTACACTCGATGCGGCGGCTCAGCCGAAGCAGACAGAGCTCGCCGGCCTGATCTGTGAACTGCTCGGCATTAAAAATCATGGCCTGTGGGTGCCTGCCCTGTTGAAACCGGATCTGGCTCGTCCATGAGCCACCATTCTTCTCCGGCCATGAAGCTTCTGGCCGCACCTTTCCTCGTCATGCTGGCGGGGTTGGTCGTCTGGCCGCTGGCAACCGTTCTGATCGACAGTTTCAGCAAGAGCGGCGTCTGGTCGCTCGGGAATTACGCCGAAATTCTGACAAGCGCCTATTACGGCCAGAGTTTTGTCAACTCGCTGCTGATCTCGGTCGTGACGACGGCGATCGGCATGATCTTTGGTTTTCTTATCGCGGTCAGCCTTCGTTATCGCAAGGGCGGCACGCGCCGCATCGCCATGGCGCTCGCCAATATCGGTGCCAATTTCGCCGGTGTGCCGCTGGCCATGGCACTGGTCTTCCTTCTTGGTCTGAACGGCACGTTGACGCTGCTCCTGAAGGCATCCGGCCTGATCGGCTCGTTCAACGTCTATTCGCTGACCGGCCTGATCATCGCCTACTGCTATTTTCAGATTGCCTTGGCTGTGCTGTTGATCATTCCCGTTCTCGACGCCATAGAGACGGAGCTTGAGGAGGCCGCCAGTCTTATTGGTGTCGGCACCACGCGGTTCTGGCTGCGTGTCGGCCTGCCGGTGGTCTCCCGCCAGATGATCGCTATCACCACGCTCCTGTTCGCCAATGCCATGGGCACCTATGCGACGACGTTGGCGCTCACCGGCACCAGCGTCAATATCGTCACCATCCGCATCAGCGAACTCGTTTCGGGTGATGTGTTTTCCGATCCCAACCTCGCCAATGCGATCGCCATGGTGTTGTTTCTGGTTCTGCTCGTGCCGATCGTCGTCAGCCAGCTCCTCCTGAAAGGAGACAAACGATGACGACAACCCGCCATCCGGCCCTGACGGCTACCCTTTGGCTTGCAGCAATCCTGATGTTGTTGCCGGTCCTTGCCACGTTCCTCAACTCGATCGCCACCGGCTGGACGGGCGGAATCCTGCCGAGCGGGCTCTCGCTTGATGCCTATCAGACCATCCTCTCGGACGGTCGGTTTCAGTCGGCCTTGTTGCGTTCCACCGTGGTCGCTGGACTGGCGCTGTTGCTGGCCTGCGTGCTGATCGTGCCGGCCGTCATCGCCGCCCATCTCTACTGGCCGGCCCTCGATGCCTGGATGGCGCGGCTGGTGATCCTGCCCTACGCGGTCCCCACCATCATCCTCATGGTCGGTTATCTCCGCGTCTTTTCCGCGCCGCCTCTGCAGTTCAGCGGACAGCCGATCGTCCTCGTCCTGACCTATGTTCCGCTCTGCTTTCCGATGTTTTACATCAACGTCAGGAACAGCCTGCAGGCGCTCGATACGACTGAACTTCTCGAAGCAGGCCGGCTTCTGGGCATCAGTGACGCGCGGCTGTTGTGTCGGGTCATCCTGCCATCGATCTTTCCGGGTATCGCGCTTGCCGTCGTTTTGAACTTCGCTGGCCTGATGAGCGAATTCGTCTATGCCCGCATGCTGGTCGGCGGCCAGTTTGAAACGCTGCAGATGTACATGTTCGCGCAACGAGACCTCAGCGGCCGCCTGTCGAGCGTCATCGTCACCGTCTATTTCCTCCTCACACTTCTCATCACCTTCGCCGCCTTCCGGCTCGTCTGGCGAACGGAGACAAAATCATGACCTATCTCGACCTCTCGGCCATCGGCATGCGCTACGGCGACACTGTCATTCTCGATGGCATCGATCTTTCCGTGGCACAGGGCGAAATGCATGTCCTGCTTGGCCCTTCCGGCTGCGGCAAGACCACGCTCCTGCGCTCCATCGCCGGACTGGTTCAGCCCGACAGCGGCACGATCCATCTGGCCGGCCGCGCCATTGAAGAGCTGCATCCAAAGGATCGCGGCATCGGCATGGTATTCCAGCATTATGCGCTGTTTCCGAACATGACCGTTCGCCAGAACCTGGCATTCGGGCTCGAGCAGCGCCGCCTGCCGCGCAAGACGATCAACGATAAGATCGATGCCGTTCTGGAGATCGTCTCGCTGCAGGATAAGGCCGATGTCCGCCCGCGCAAGCTTTCCGGCGGACAGAAACAGCGCGTGGCGCTGGCGCGCGCGCTCGTGCTCGAGCCGTCGTTGCTCCTGCTGGACGAGCCCTTGTCGGCACTCGACGCACAGATCCGCAAACGTCTGCGCGACGAGTTGAAGCGCATCCAGCGCCGGACGGGCCTGACCAGCATTCTCGTGACCCACGACCAGGACGAGGCGCTGTCGCTCGGCGACCGGATTTCGGTGATGAACAAGGGCCGCATCGCCCAGACGGCATCAGGCCCGGAGATCTTCTACCGCCCCGCCGATCTTTTCGTCGCGAAATTCATAGGCAATGCCAACATCCTGACCGCAGCAGAATTCAGCGGCCTGATCGGCCGGGATTTCGACCAGACGGTGGTCATTCATCCGCATATGTTAAAGATCGGCAAAGCGCCGGAAGGTTCGAACCTCTTCGACGTTGCAGCAACCGTTATCGAAACGGTGGCCGCCGGACATGTCGTGCGATACGTCATGCAGGCAAGCGGCATCGTCTTCAACGTGGAAGCGCAGAGCGCCATGAATGAAGGGCATCTTGCTGCAGGCGCAGAAACGATCGTGACGATCGATCCTTCAAACAGTCATTTCTTGTGAGCGGCGACAGGTAGGAATGACGCCCAGCGTTTTTTCAGTTCTCCATCCTCATTCCCTCGACATAATGCGCGACGGCAACGGCGGCTATGGTGAGGCCAATGCAAAGGTCCTACCTGATGCTGGGCAGGTCGCTGACCGTTGGTATCTGATGGAGAATTCCAGCCGAGCATTCCTCGATGCTGTCGGTAAATCGATGCGCCAGATCAGGCAGGCGGTCGAAAGCAATGTCGTTGATCCCAAGCCCTGACTTACGCTGAGAAGCTACAGTACGAGGGGTATCTGCGCCGACATGAAACGAACGAAGCGGTCCGGGAAGTGTCGAAAAAGGGAGCATCAATTCGCCAGATCGTAAGGCAAACCGCCACAGCCGAAAGCTTGTTCGCGACGTTTTGAGGGGGCAGCGTCTCGACGTCTTCCGATCACGATCCAGCTCATTGGACAGCTGGCTGCCCTGGCTCAATGACCGCTGGTAGAAGGGTACGCGAAACGCACTGGCACTCCGGCGTGAAATGAAGACCAAGGGCTTGGTGGGGCAGAGTGGCGTCGTCTCTCAATGGGCTCAACGTCGACGTCTTGCAGAGAAAGCTAACCATAGCGGGCTTGCCAGAATGCCATCGGCACGAGTCATCGCCCGGCTGCTGACCCTGCACGCGATGACATTGCAAAGTCTGAAGCGATCCTAGTGGCGGCGATTGAGGTGAATGTCCGTGACTTGGTGATTGCCCGCACCGTAATCGGAAACTTCCAGTCCATGATCCGCTCGAAGACTGCGCGAAGGCCTGATGAGTGGCTAGAAGCTGCCAGGAACAGCTTGGTTGGATCATTCGCCGGTGGCGTTGAAAAGGAGCTCGATGCCGTCAGAAACGCAATCACCTCACCGTGGTCGAACGGCCAAACAGAAGGTCAGATCACACGGTTGAAGCTCATCCAGCGCCAGATATACGGGCGGGCAAAGCTTGATCTGCTGCAGGCGCGGTTGATAGGCGCGTCGTAGGGCTGCACATCAGCAAAAGTGCGTCAGAGCCGTATTTGTATGGGGAGTCCTGATTGCCGCGCCTGATGTCATGGATATTTACAAAATCCTTGGGCTTTTGAACAGATCGGAACCGCCGAGCGGTACACAAATGATCCCGCCGAGCTGTTGTCTCACACAGAAAACATGACTTATTTTATCCTCTTTATCTTGATTTCGGTAACGAGACGGTGATAGCTGCGCGGCATGGCCAGTGCAGAACATTCCGAAATCCTTGAGACTTTTCTAGGCGTTCGAACGCGTCTGACACGTGTCATCCATCGGAGAGTTCATTGCTCGGCGACCACCGCCGATCTGCTGCAGGATACCTTCCTGCGTTTCTGGGAGCGGCCCGGTCTGCTGCGCGACGTCGCCGATCTGGCTGGATATTTCATGATCACTGGCCGGAACCTGGCCATCGATCACGAAAGACGCAGAAAGATTGCTCCGTTCATCGATGGCATCGACGGGCTTGATACCATTTCCGACCCCACGCCGTCGGTGGAAGCGTCAACAATCGGCAGACAGGAACTCCTGCGCGTGCAGGCTGCGGTGGAGAATATGCCGCCTCGAGCTCGACAGGTTTTCATGATGTCGCGTATCGACGGTCTGACATATGTTGAGATCGGTGAGCGCCTCGGGATATCTCCAAAGACAGTTTTCGGACATATGGTTGTCGCGCTTGAACGGCTTCGAGCAGAGATGAAGACCGAGAACTAGCTCAGGCTGTGACCGATGAGGCAGAAGATGGACGACTTATCAAATCAGGAACACTGTCCTGATGATGATGCGGGCATCGACCGGCAGGCCGCAGAATGGTTCGCCCTGCTGCTGGACGATGGTGCCACACCGACAGATCGAGCCAATTTCAGGGCATGGCTCGAGCGAGACCCGGCTCACGCGGCGGCCTATGCCGAGCTGGAACGTCTGTGGCTCGGCGCCTCCGCTCTGCCCGAGGCCGTACGGCCAGCCTCACAAAGCCGTCGGAAGGTTCTCAAATCCGGCGGCGCCCTTGCGATCCTAGCGACGGGTGGTGTGGCCTCCGCAGTCTATCTGCGCCCGGCGGCGGCCGATTATCGGACCGGAGTGGGTGAGACGGCCCGTTTCATCCTGCCGGACCGCTCGATCGCAGAACTGTCGACCGCCAGCGCGATCTCCCTGAATTTTACGAGCGGGCAGCGCCGGGTGATCCTGCATGAGGGCGAGGCTTTTTTCACCGTCGCTCCAGAGGCGAACCGGCCGTTTGTCGTCGATTGTGGAGAGCTTACAAGTACAGCACTTGGAACACAATTCTCAGTCGGGATGCATGACGGAAACATCGCCGTTTCAGTCGCAGAGCATACGGTTCGAGTGTCATCTCCTCGGCAGGCTCAGAATGTGGAGGAAGGGCAATCGGTACTGTACGCGAATGGCCTGCTGTCGGTGCCGACCCAGACAGATGTGGGGCGCCAAGTCTCGTGGCGAGATGGAAAACTCGTCTTCATCTCGACGCCATTCAAGGACGTCGTCGCCACACTGGCCAGATGGCGACGCGGAAAGATGATCGTCATGGATAGCGCCCTGGCCCGCCGGCCCGTCAGCATCATCGTCGATGTTCGGCGCGCAGGACGAATACTGGAAAATCTGGAGCATGGCCTGCCTATCCGCATCGCCAGCTACTCGCCCTGGCTTACCTTGATCTATCCGCAATAAAAAAATGAAAAACCGACCGAGGTTTTTCGCTCATCTCCGCGTCCCCATGTCGAGAAGCCCGCCAACAGCGGGCAAGTCATGCGTTTGCAGGGGGCAATGCGAGTGGTTAAGAATAGTGAAATCGGCGTCGATCGCCTTCGGCTTTTGCGCACAGTTTTGATGGCAGGATGCTTCGGATTTGCGCCGCTTGTCCTGTCGACGACGGTCGAGGCCCAAAGCGCCAGAAGTTACGAATTTTCGATCGCAGGACAGTCGCTTTCGGCTGCGCTGGTGCGCTACTCGTCCGTGACGGGCATCGACATTGCGTTCGACGGCCCTCTTCCGTCAAATCTGCGCACATCCGGTATAACCGGCAATCTCCCGGCCGAAAACGCTCTGACCAGGCTGCTTGCCGGAACCGGCTTAACCTACCGGTTTACCACGGCTACCACAGTCCTGCTGATCAACCCACAATCGACGTCTACCGCCGCTTCCGCGGATGGCGCCACCTCCTTGCAGCCGATCATTCTGCAAGGTGAGCAGGCGCGCGGACCAGTCGATGGATTCGTCGCGACACAAAGCGCGACCGGCACCAAGACGGACACCTCGATCAAGAACACGCCGCAGGCCGTCAATGTCGTGACGAAGGACCAGATGGCTGCGCAGGGATCGGCCACGCTTACCCAAGCGCTACGTTATACGCCGGGTGTCATCAGCCAGTATGGCGACGATTCTCGCTATGACTGGTTCACGATCCGCGGATTTCGCCCGAGCCGATATCTCGATGGTCTGCGGCTGCCCTTCGGATCTCGCGGTTATGCCCAGCCACGTGTAGAGCCTTTCGGCCTCGAGCGGGCAGAAGTCCTCAAGGGACCCGCGTCGGTTCTCTATGGTCAGGGTGATCCGGGCGGCCTGATCAACATGGTGTCGAAGCGGCCGAGTGCAACCGCGCCAAATGAAGTCGAGATGCAGATCGGGACGGACAAGCGTATCCAGACCGCGTTCGATCTCGGCGGTACAGTCAACGGTGACGACAGCCTGCTTTACCGGATTGTCGGCGTGGGCCGACTGACCGACACGCAATATGATTATGTGCGCGAGAAGAAGGCCTATATCGCGCCATCCTTTACCTTCAAGCCGGACGAAGGAACGTCGCTGACGCTTTATGGCAGCTACCAGCGCATCGACTCTCCCGGAGGCGGTGGAGCGCCGGCGCTGCCGGCAAACGGCACGCTTTATACCGGCATCTATCCTGAACTGCCTCGTGGCGCCTTTCCCGGCGAGCCGGGCTTCGACCACTACAAGAGTGACCAGGCATCAGTCGGGTACGAGTTCCAACATGAGCTCAATGATACCTGGGCAGTTCGTCAGAATCTTCGCTATTCCTATATCAGCACCGACAGCCAGCGCGTTCAAGCCGCTTGCATTTTCGCCTGCGCTCCGACGGGCTTTGACCGTTATGCCTGGGCATTCCCTGAGAGCGCTCGCGCCATCACCGTGGACAATCAGGCCGTTGGACACTTCCAGACGGGAGATTTCGTCCACACCGCCCTGTTTGGTCTGGATTATTCATACGAGAGTAGCCGTTACGAGGAGTCCGAGCTGTCTCCGATTTTCACGCCGATCAATGGAATGGATCCGGTATATGGCACGCCGGTCACCAGACCGCCGATCGCTACCCGTATCGATCAGGATCGCAGTCAGATCGGAATTTACGCTCAAGACCAGGTGGAGTGGGACAATTTCGTCTTCTCTCTAGGCGGCCGCTATGATTGGGCAAACACGGATACCAGAACCCGGACCAGCACTTCTGACGACAAGGTCGATCAGAGGGACGGCAAGTTCACCTGGCGCGCAGGTCTCGTCTACAACTTCGACAACGGTTTCTCGCCCTATGCCGGCTACTCGACGTCGTTTAATCCCGCCGGCGGCACCGACCGCGCCGGCAATGTGTTCCAGCCGACTACCGGCCAGCAGTTCGAACTCGGCGTGAAGTATCAGCCGGAAGGTAGCAACAGCTTCGTCACCCTGTCCGCCTATCACCTGACCCAGGCAAATGTCCTTACGCCTGATGGAGGGACACCGACCAGAAACGTACAGACCGGACAAGTAACAATGCGCGGCGTTGAGCTGGAAGGTAAGGCGGAGATTACCGACGCTTTTTCGGTGCTGGCATCCTATGCTTACACCGACAGCGAGATCACCAAAGCCAATCGTAGTGTGCCCACCGATCCCAGCACGAGCAATCAAGGCAACCGCTTTGCCTTCGTGCCCCGTCATCAGGCATCGCTCTGGCTCGATTATGCACTCCAGACATCGACCATTTGGGACGGTTTGAGCTTCGGCGGTGGTGCCCGCTATACCGGTCAGACCTTTGGCGACAACGCCAACAAGTTCGATATCCCGTCCTACACGGTCTTCGATGCGGCGGTCCGTTATGATTTCGGCAAGTCCAATCCGAAGCTGGAAGGCCTGAAAGCATCGCTCAACGTCAGCAACCTGTTCGATCGCAAATATGTTTCGACCTGCATTGCCGCCACGGGATGCTATTGGGGTGAAGGCCGCAGCGTCTATGCGACCGTGAAATACAGCTGGTAAAGCCGTGTCTCGTCCTTCCGACCCAAAGCATGACCACAAACTGACGCGACGGCAATTTGCCGCCGCGTTGGCGTCTGTACTGATGCCGGCGAAGGTGGTCGCCGCACCTGCGGCACCACGGGCCGCGGTACTCGACTGGGGATGGGCGGAAAGCCTGCTTGCGCTGGGAATACAGCCGATGGCCGTGGCGGAGGCGCCTCTTTATGGCGATCGGGTGGTTGTCCCTGCCTTGTCGCGGGACACGATCGACCTCGGCCTGCGCTCCTGGCCAAACATGGAGCTGCTGCGCTCCCTGAAACCTGATCTCATCCTGTCGCAGGCTGGATACGGCGTCTCACAGGCACGACTTGACGAAATCGCACCAACGCTTGCGCTGCCGCTCTATAGCGCCGAGCGCAAGCCATTGGTCGCGGCGGAAAGAGCGGTCACGGACATCGCGGCCAGAGTGGGACGACAACAGGCTGCGATCGATTATCTGCAACAGTCACATGCCCGGCTGGAAAAAATCGCCGCCGAGGCAAAGACATATGACGGGCGGCCGCTGCTGATCATCAAATTCACCGACGACAGGGTCATCGACATCTATGGCGCCGGAGGATTGTTCGACGATGTGTTGAAGCGCCTTGGCATCGCCAATGCCTGGGATGGCGCGACAAATAACTGGGGATTCGCAACGACGGGACTGGATGCGATCGCCCGGTATCCGGAGGCACGTCTGATCATTATCGAACCAGGCCCGCCCGGTCCGTTTCTGCAAAGCACACTCTGGCAGTCCCTGCCGGCGGTGCGCAGCGGCCATGTTGCGACGATCCCGCCCACATGGGTCTTCGGCGCCTTTCCTTCGGCCATGCGTTTCGCCGAAGTCATCCGGGAAGGTCTCGGCATCGCATGACACGCATCTTTACACCGGCCCGTCTCAGTGTCCTGATGGCGCTTGCTGCGTTTGGCCTCTATGCCGTCACGATACTCCGCTATATCCCGCCTGCGGATCTGCAGGCTTCGTTGCTGAATCCCGACCCCGCCTCATTTGCTCAGGTCTATGTCCACTATTCACTCATGCCGCGAATGCTCGTCGCCCTGTTTGCCGGAGCAGCGCTCGCCTTTGCCGGAACGATATTCCAGCAACTGCTGAAAAATCCACTCGCTGAACCGTCAACCCTCGGCATCCTTTCCGGCGCGCAACTGGCGATTACGCTGCTGACACTGTCGATGGTCACTGTGTCGGCTTTCCAGCGGGATATCGCGGCACTGGTCGGCGGTCTGGCCGCGGTTACGATTGTCTCCGGCCTTGCAAGGAAAGCAGGCTTTGCGCCGATGACGCTCCTTCTCTGCGGCATGGTCATCAGCTTTTCTGCGGGCTCGGCCTCCGTCATTCTGGCGCTGTTCCACCATGAATATCTGCGCGGGGTATTTGTCTGGGGGAGCGGATCGCTGATCCAGAATGACTATTCAGACGCTCTTGCACTGGCGGTGCGCCTCGTCATCCTCGTTCCTGTACTGATGTTTTTCCAACGCCCGTTGGCGATTGCCGGGCTGGATGACGCAAATGCCCGCAGCCTCGGGCTGTCACCTACCAGCATGCGCGCGATTGTCCTGTTCATCGCCACAATCCTGACGGCGCTTGTCGTCGCGCGGGTCGGCGTGATCGCTTTTGTCGGACTTGCGGCAAGTCAGGTCGCGCGCATGACAGGAGCCCGGACATTCAAGGAACGACTGTTCTGGGGCGCGTTGCTCGGTGCCCTTCTGCTGCTGCTCGCCGACGGAATCGTTCTTGTAAGCGCACCCATGATCGGCGAAATTCCCACCGGCACGATCACCGCTATCGCCGGGTCAGCGCTGATGCTCGCCCTGCTGAAAAGCGCACCGCCTTCTGTCGAACATTTCGCGAGCCTCGATGGGCATATTCCCGCGGGTCGAGCTTCCAGCCGCGTCCTCGTTCCTGCCTGCCTCGCGATGTTGGTTTTCGTCGCGATCCTGTCCCTGACCGAACAGATATTCGCCCATGGCATCGAGCCGTGGACACTCTTTGCGGGCCGCTGGCCGCGCGTCCTGACTTCGGCCAGCGCCGGCGCCATGCTTGCCATGGCAGGCGCCATCACGCAGGCAATCACCCGCAATCCAATGGCAAGCCCCGAAGGTCTCGGTGTCAGCGGAGGAGCAGGCCTTGGGATCATCGCCGCGTTCTTCTTCGGCGGCATGGCCTCTCCTCTTATGCCGCTGGCCGGCGGTATTCTCGGTGCAATCGTGTCTTTTTCCCTTGTTTTGGCGGTTGCGAGGCGGCACAGCTACGCGGCAGAACCCGTTCTGCTGGGTGGCATCGCGATCGGGGCACTTTCAACTGCCATCATTTCGCTCATCGTGGCCAGCGGTGATCCCCGCGCCAGCTACATTCTGGCATGGACGATGGGACCGACATTCCGGGCAACCGGTATAGTCGCGCTCATCGCTACGGTTTTTGCGCTGATGGCGCTTGCTCTCTCTCCCCTGTTCCGACGTTGGATAGACGTGCTGCCGCTTGGCGATGACACGGCGCGGGCGCTTGGCATCAATCCAGGCCGGTCGCGCGGCATGTTCCTGATTTTTGTCGCGACCCTTACCGGCATCGCAACGCTGGTGGTCGGGCCATTAAGCTTTGTCGGCATGATGGCGCCACATATCGCCCGAATGGCTGGCGCGCACGGGCAGACGCGCATCCTGTTCGCCTCCACCGCGATCGGTGCAGCGCTGATGATTACAGCCGACTGGCTCGGCAGGACCGCAGACTTTCCCTACGAGATCCCGGCCGGCGTGATCGCGGCATTCATCGGCGGACCGTATTTTCTCTGGGTCATCCGCTCAAACGGCAAGACCATGTTCCGGTCGTAAAGCAACAGGCAGTCTCATGAACGACATATCGGCCCACACAGAGCTGCAACCTTCGCCCGACATCCCTGCGCCTCCCGGCGCCAGTGCCACGCCATTGTTCGAACTAAACAGCGCAAGCTTCTCCGTGGAGAAGCGCGTCCTGCTCAGGCCGCTGACGTTAACGCTCCCTGCTCGCCACGTCATCGGCCTCATCGGACACAACGGCTCCGGAAAATCGACGTTGATCAAGCTTCTTGCGCGTCAGCAGATCCCAACTGATGGCGCGATCTCCTTTGAAGGCGTCAGATTGGAGAAATGGCGTGATCGCCCGTTCGCTCGCAAGGTTGCCTATCTGCCGCAACAGGCACCTGGCGCGGCTGGCATGCTCGTCGGTGAACTGGTAGCCCTCGGTCGTTACCCCTGGCATGGACCGCTTGGTCGCTTTGGCGCCGAGGATAAAAGAATGGTCGAGGAAGCGATGGAGCTTACCGACGTCGCAATCTACCGTGATCGCGTCGTCGATACGCTGTCCGGCGGGGAGCGGCAGCGTGTCTGGCTGGCAATGCTGGTAGCCCAGAACCCTGACTGCCTCCTCCTTGATGAACCAACCTCGGCGCTGGATGTCGCTCATCAGGTCGAAGTCCTTTCCCTGGTTCGACGGCTTACCGAGACGCGCGGGCTTGGGGTTGTCGTCGTACTCCACGACGTCAATATGGCTGCTCGTTTCTGCGACGAAATCCTGGCGCTTCATTCGGGTGCGATGATTGCACGCGGCAGTCCGGACGAGATTCTGACACCCGATAAACTGCAGGCGATCTACGGAACGAGGATGGGCGTCATGCGCCATCCCGACACGGGGCGACCTATGAGCTATATCAGATAGCCAATTAACCCGTCTTGCTCTTGCGCGGAATCGAACCATCGAGCTGTTCAAGAAAATCGATAATGCTTGTAAAATCCTCAATCGGGGCGTTCGGCGCGGCTTACACTGAATAATCGATAAGGGCCGATGGCTGACCATCGGCTTACGACCTCCAAAGGAAAATCGGCCATTCTGCTTGCGTGTATTTCAACGATTTCGCCAAATTGTATGTCGAACACCGCGCTATAGAAACGGATCGGCGACTTGGCAGTTTTCAGCGCCAAATCGCCTGATCCACGCTTCACCCCTCGCCTCCCTGCAAACGCTTTGACCAGTCCTCCACCTCACCGCTTTCGAGGCGCCGAGCGGCATGGGAACGCCAGCCGGAGACAAGACATGTCAGGGCGGCGATTGCGGCGAGTTCCGAACGATCGAGAGTGTTGACGTAGAAGGTCCGCCATATGCGCGCGATCGTCCAATCGGGGGAATGGCGTTCCAGGAGCGAAAGGCGATCACCGGGGCTGACGGTTCCGGCCTCGAGCACCCGGTAATACCAGCCTGTGCGCCCGGTTTCCTTTACCTTGCGGGCCATGGTCTTTTGCGAAAATCTCTCGTTCAGCTTCCAGCAAGGTTGACGTCCCTGGCTGATTTCAACCACGACATTGCCCAGACGGAAGACATCGCCGATCGCGGCTTCGTTCTCTGTCAGGCCCGACGTCGCGATGTTTTCGCCAAACGCTCCGGGGTTCGTGAGAAAAGGCCGATCGCCCCTTGGCTTTTTCACTCCGCAGGCTCTGCAAATACGCCGTCGGGCGCGGACTTGAAGCGACGAAGGAAAGTACGCTCTTCCAGCGTCGCATGTCTGCTCATTTCACGAGCGTTGATTGCTTGCCCATCGGTTTCTGCAAGCATATTTTGCACAGGCAGAATAGCGTCATCCCGGTGTTCCATCCGGTGCCGGATGGTCTTGGCCGGCTTTCA
>DLSX01000081.1:107776-108206 GCA_002500765.1 Neorhizobium sp. UBA7851 | reverse complement strand
TCAAATCTGGAACACGAGACCAAAATCTTCATGAATAACAGCATCTATATGATGCTTGCCACCGGCGGATAACTTCGCCGTTCCCGGCGACGCCGTCTTTTGCTCTGATGACCATAAATAGCCCCCTACGGGGCTATTTTGCGTTTCGGGAGGTGTATCGACGTTTCAGCAAAGGTCTCTGCAAGCCGATTGGTGTTTTGCGACGAAAGCATTGCTGCCAGCAGGATGCGGGCCTGGCCGGGTCGCAGATTGGCGGAGTGTATCGCGCCTGCCTGGACCAGATCGTGACCGCCGCCCCCGCCGCCATAACTCGGCGCCAACGTGCCCTGGGGAACGCGGCTCGAGATGACCACCGGAATGCCCTTTTCGAGACAGCGGCGGACTGCGCCGACGATCTCCGGCGTGGCGTTGCCCGAGCCGAGGGCTGCAA
>DLSX01000081.1:0-107646 GCA_002500765.1 Neorhizobium sp. UBA7851 | reverse complement strand
GGGGTTTTCCTCGGTCCGTGATTGCCGGAAGGCGTCGGTGTCTGTAGCGGAATGTTTGTAGAGGCCCCAGGCGGGATAGGTCGCGCCGCCGAAACAGACAAGCACTCCGCGTCCGCTGTTGCCGAATTCGGTTGCGGCCGAGACGGCGGCTGCCAGATTGGCGGGGCCATCGGCCCGCGGGTGGTCGGCGGTGAACTGCGCGCCGGTGAATATCACCGGTTTGGTCAGCACGTTCTGCAACTGCACGAGAAGTGAAGTTTCCTCCATCGCATCCGTGCCGTGAACGACGACGATCCCGTCGATTGCCGGATCTGCGAGGAATTTTGCGACCGTCGAACTGATGGTCTGCATGTCCGAAAGCGTAAGACTGGCGGAATCCCTGGCCATCAGATCGATTGCCTTGAGACGGACACCAATGTCGGGAAGACAGTTCAGAAGGCTGTCGCCGCCGAGGCTCGGGAGGCTGGCGCCATCGGCGCCGCGTTCGCTTGCAATGGTGCCGCCGGTGGCGATGACCGCCACCAGAGGCCTTTTCGATGCTGTCATCACGATATGGTCCGATCGGTTTCACGAGACCGTCCCGCAGCACTTTCCGCGGCGACGGCGGCGATGCGATCGCGCGCCAGATACCAGCCGATGACGAGTGTCGGAATGATGATGATCAAGGATCCTACCGTCCAGCTGCCGACGGGATAATCCAGGGCCATCAACACGAGCACGCTGAACAGGAAGATCAATGTGAGAATGCCGGTATAGGGCGCGCCCAGCATGGGGAAGTCGGGACGGACCATCCTGCCCTGACGCGCGAGGCTCCAGAGTTTCAGCTGGCACAGCACGATCACCGCCCAAGCACTGATGATGCCGAGGGCTGCAAGGTTGAGCGCGATCTCGAAGGCCATGGCAGGGACGATGGCATTGAGGACGATGCCGATTGCGGTTACGGCCGCGGTTACCGCGATGCCGCCATAGGGCACGCCCGCCTTGTTCATCCTGGCGAGAACGGCCGGGGCAGAGCCCGAGACGGCCATCGAATGCAGGATGCGCCCGGTGGAATAGAGGCCCGCATTTAGCGAGGACAGGACAGCGGTCAGCACCACTAGGTTCATGATGATATCGGCCCCTTCGATGCCGATCGCGCCGAAGAAGGTAACGAACGGGCTTTCGCCTGCCTTGTAGGCGCTGTAGGGCAGGAGCAGCGACAGAAGTACGACCGAACCGACGTAAAAGACCAGAAGGCGGACAACGACGGTGCGGATGGCGCGCGGCATGATCCTGCGCGGATCCTCGGTTTCCCCGGCCGTGGTGCCGATCAGTTCGATCGAGGCATAGGCGAATATAACGCCCTGAATGATGACAAAGGCGGGCAATATGCCATTGGGCAGGAAGCCGCCATTATCGGTAATCACGCTGAAACCGGTGACATGACCTTCGATCGGCGTGCCGAAGATGACGAAATAGATACCGACAACCAGGAAGGTGGCAAGCGCCAGAACCTTGATGAGGCTGAACCAGAATTCCAGTTCGCCAAACACCTTTACCGACAGCATGTTCATGGCAAGCACGACCAGAAGCGCGACAAGCGCGAACACCCATTGGTCTATGCCCGCGAGGAAGGGCACATACTGCTTGAAGAAGTTCATGTAGAGCGCCACGGCGGTGACATCGGCGACGGCGGTCATCGCCCAGTTCAGCCAGTACATCCAGCCTACGGCGAAGGCCATCTTCTCGCCGTAGAATTCGCGGGCGTAGGACACGAACGAGCCCGAGGTCGGGCGATGCATGATCAGCTCGCCGAGCGCGCGAAGCACGAGGAAGGCAAAGAAGCCGCAGATCGCATACACGAAGATGAGAGCGGGGCCGGCGGTCGCCAGTCTTCCGCCCGCGCCGAGAAAAAGGCCGGTACCGATGGCGCCGCCAATGGCGATCATCTGAATCTGCCGGGGTTTTAGGGCTTTCTGGTAGCCGAGATCCTCTGTGAACTCGATGCCCTTCTCAGCCTTGGCCTGTGTCGGTTTATCCACTGAAACGCTCCTCCCTAGAGCTTCCACATCCTTTGCCGAGTTTTGTCGATCGGCCGGATGTTCTTCGGTCATGCGTTTATTTCGTTATGAAGCCTGTAATGCTGTAATACAGATTTTGCTTTCATAAAGCGGTGATCATGGTTTCGTCAAGTTTGATGAAAATCGTTTGACGGTTTCGCGCGGAGAGGATTATCTGGCTAAATCTGTCATACAGCATGACAGATTTAGCTTTGGTGGAGGATATCGGGGATGGCAGTGCGCATTGAAAAGGACCTGCTCGGTCCAAAGGAAATTCCAGCGGATGCCTATTGGGGCGTCCATACGGCAAGGGCGGTCGACAATTTTCCGGTCACCGGCATTACCGTCAGCCGGTATCCGCACGTCATTCGGGGGCTTGCCTATGTCAAGGAAGCGGCGGCCGAGGCCAATCATGAGCTTGGCTTCCTGGATAAAGACCGTCGCGACGCCATCGTTGCCGCCTGCCGGGAGATCCGGGCGGGAGCCCTGCACGACCAGTTTGTCGTCGATGTGATCCAGGGCGGCGCCGGCACATCCACCAATATGAATGCCAACGAGGTTATCGCCAATCGTGCGCTTGAATTGCTTGGTCACGCCAAGGGTGATTATGGCCAGCTTCACCCGAACGACCATGTCAATCTCAGCCAGTCCACCAACGATGCCTATCCGACTGCGATCAATGTCGGCACGATCGAGGCCATTGGCGGCCTGGCGGCGTCGATGGAATTCCTGCAGGCCGCATTCGAACGCAAGGCCAGGGAATTCGATGCTATCCTCAAAGTGGGGCGCACCCAGTTGCAGGATGCCGTACCGATGACGCTCGGGCAGGAGTTTCGCGTTTTTGCCGTCATGCTTGGCGAAGACCGCGCACGTCTGCTGGAATCAGCCAGCCTGCTGCACGAGATCAATCTCGGTGCGACCGCTATCGGCACCGGGCTCAACGCGCCGCCCGGTTATGCCGCGCTTGCCTGCTCGCATCTCGCTCGCCTGACCGGTCGGCCGCTGATGACGGCCGCGGACCTGATCGAAGCGACGCAGGATCCGGGCGCCTTCGTACATCTTTCGGGTGTCCTGAAGCGCGTTGCGGTGAAACTGTCCAAAACCTGCAACGATCTGCGGCTTCTTGCCTCGGGACCGCGCGCCGGTATCGGCGAGATCAATTTGCCGGCCATGCAGGCGGGATCGAGCATCATGCCCGGCAAGGTCAATCCGGTCATTCCGGAAGTGGTCAATCAGGTAGCGTTTTCGGTAATCGGCAACGATATTACCATCACCATGGCGGCCGAGGCCGGCCAGTTGCAGCTCAACGCTTTCGAACCGGTGATCGTCCGGTCGCTGAGCGACAGTATCGTACATCTGGATGCGGCCTGCCGCATTCTGGCGGAACGTTGCGTCGACAGGATTACGGCCAATCCCGGCATCATGGCACTGCGCCTGGAACAGTCGCTTGGCCTTGCGACCGCGCTCAACCCGCTGATCGGTTATTACGCCGCAACGCAGGTTGCGCGCGAAGCCCTGGAAACCGGCCGAACGATCGTCGAGGTCGTGCTGGAGCGTGGTCACCTGACCGCCGAACAGCTTGAAAAGGCATTGCGCCCGGAAATTCTGGCGAATGTTCAGCCACCGAGTGTCGAGCCGGTCAACGGCGCGGCTTAACCTCTCCGATAATCTCGGTGACGGCGAGCTTCACCTGACCGAGATGAAGCTCCATGGCTCGCGAGGCATCTTCTTGCGAGCCGGCATCAACCGCCGTCGCAATCCGTCGGTGCTCGTGATTGGACGCCAGACGCCGGCTGGCCATCAGGTTGACCAGCTCGGACTGCTGCATCAGCGCATCGCGGGCATCGGCCACGATCTTTTCGAACAATGTGTTGCCGGAGGATCTTGCCAGCAGCATGTGGAATTCCGAATCGAGCCTGACCCAGCGATGCGGGTCTTCCTCATGATCCATGGCGTCGCAGAGCTTCAGAATATCCCGAGCCTGCGCGTCACTGCGCCGAACAGCCGCCCAGCCGGCGGCGGGAACCTCGATAAAGGGGCGCGCCTCGATGAGATCTCGGGCGGAATAGCCGCTGTAGCGCAAATCGCTCGAAGGTGTTGCCGTCGTGACGAATGTTCCGCTACCGGTGCGGGTCTGCGTCATGCCCAGCGTCTGCAGCGAACGCAGCGCTTCGCGAATGACCGGGCGGCTAACGCCGAACTTACTGGCAAGATGAGCTTCCGACGGCAGCCGTGTGCCGACTTCGATGCGACCGGAGGATATGGCCGAGCGCAGATCCTCGAACACCGCTTCAGCCGCATTCACTCGACTGATCGGGCTATTTTCTGACAACCAATCAGCCGACGCACTCATGATTTCAAACTGTCCGATGGCCAACGCCTTGTCAATCGCCGGTACCATGTAGGAGCTTGTTGCGGCATCACGATCCCAAGTTAAAAGAGAAAAATGGATCGTATCGTGAGGCGGGGCCGCTCTGCTGGGATTTCCGGTTTCCAGCAGGACGGAATGGGAATAGAATCCTGCCCGGATATTGCCTCAATCCATTGCGATCAGGCATTCGCGCGCTGCCTTTCCTGGCAGGCTCTCTCCTTGGAAACACGTCCGGTGTAAAAGACAATGCCGTTTTATCTCGTTACCTATACCGGGCTTGTTGAGGCAGAGGATGACGTCGGGGCGGCCGAGAAGGTCATGGAGAAGCTTCAAAGCGATCCCCGGGTGACATTCACGGTCAAGCTGGATGAAAATTCGGTCAAACATGTCTCGGTCACCAGAAGGGCCGAGCCGGCAGGGGAAGCTCCGTCTGCACAGCCTTCGATGGATGCCGGGGGCGAGACGCATGCCAGAATTCCCGGTTCACAGGTGATGCCGGAGGCGGAAGCCACGGTCGGGGACATTACCGGGCCCAAGACTTCGGCTGGTGTGATTGGCGCAGTTTTCCTCGCCCTGTCTTTTGCCGTGTGCGGCATTGCCGGACTATTCCATTTCGGGGCGTTCTAATCGCCGATCTCAAGACGCAGCGAGCCGCGACCAGATGTCGCTGAGGCGTCCAGCTATAAATTTCGTCACAGTTCACAGCGTCTCTATGCCATGGCCCAAGGCATCTCGCGATCCTTCAGGTTCGCGCTGAACGCCCGAAAAGGCTGCCTGTCTGCATCTTTCATGGTGGCTGGCGTCGCTGCCGAGCCGCGCATCACCCAGTCCATAAGTCGGGCCGGAAAGATGCGGCCTTCCATGCAGGCTATCGAATATGTCCTGAAAGTTGCGATTGGTGCCGCGACACGTATCGAGATCAAAGACAATCTGGAAATCGTCATCTTCAAATCGCGGGTCACTCTTTCATCAATGCCTTTGCATCAAGGAAAAAATAAACATGAAACGTCTCGATGAGAGCTTTCTGAAGGGCCGCGCCCGCCCGACCCCGCGTGTTCTGCAATGGGGAGAAGGCAATTTCCTGCGCTCGTTCATCGACTGGAAGATCGATCTTCTGAACGAGAAGGCAGGTGCTGACTGGGGGGTTATCGTTCTTCGCCCGATCGCGGGCGGCCTGCCATTCACGCTCAACGAGCAGGATGGTGTCTACACGGTTCTGTCGCGCGGCATGAACGAGGCCGGCGAGAAGGTTTCCGAGCCGCGGCTGATTGCCTGCGTGCGGCAGGAAATCCCTTCGCATGAGAGCTGGAAAGATGTTCTGGCGCTGGCGCATGATCCGAATATCACTGTCGTCGTGTCGAACACGACCGATGCCGGGATTGCCTATGTGCCGTCGGTGACATTCGACGATGCACCGCAGGTTTCCTTCCCGGGTAAGCTGACCCGTTTTCTCTTCGAACGCTGGACGGCGTTCGGCGGGAAGGCGGAAGCCGGGCTGCAGATGATCGCCTGCGAGCTCATCGACCATAATGGCGACGAGTTGCGGCGGATCGTTCTGCAGCATGCGAATGAATGGAAGCTTGATCCGGCCTTCATCACCTGGCTGGAGAAGGACAATGCCTTCTACAACACGCTGGTCGACCGGATCGTGCCCGGTTATCCTCGGGCGGAGGCTGACGCTTTGGCCGAGGAACTCGGTTACGAAGACAAGTTCATGTCGGCCGCCGAGCTTTTCCATTTCTTCGTCATCGAAAAGAAGCCGGACATGCCGGACCTGCGGATCCCGCTTGCCGATCATGACGAGGGTACGCTCGTCGTCGAGGATGCAACGCCCTACAAGGCGCGCAAGGTGGCGATCCTTAACGGCGCACATACCGGACTTTGCGCCCTTTCGTTGCTGGCCGGCATCGAATCGGTCGGTGAAGCCGTGACGCAGCCTGCAGGTGCAGAATTCCTCGACCGGCTTCTCAACGAAGAAGTCATTCCGTTCCTGACGCTGCCCAAGGAAGAGCTGGAGGAGTTTGCCGCAGCCGTGCTGCGTCGGTTCCAGAACCCTTATATCCGCCATCTCTGGTACGACATCAGCCTCAACGGGATTGTGAAATACCAGACGCGCAATCTGGAGCGGCTGCTGGCCTATAGCGAAAAGTTCGGCAAGCCGGCACCGCTGATGACGCTGTCGCTTGCCTCGTGGCTGGCCTTCTATCTCGGCCGGTTCAAGGGTGCCGATGCCCTGCCGCCGCGTGATGCGGCCGACGTGGTCGACAGGATCAAGGCGATCGGCGCGCTCGGCGACGTCGAAGCCATGATTGCGGCCTATCTGCAGGAGGAGGCTTTCTGGGGCCGGTCGATCGACACGCCGCAGCTGCGGGCCAAGGTTGTCGAGAATTTCCGTTACCTGACCGACGAACCCTTCTCATTCGAGCGTCTTCAGGCTTTCCTCGACAAGGCCTGAGACCAACAAAAACGTGCCCCGNNTCTTTCGGGGCACGTCCTTCTCGACTGACGATGAAATGGCGGCGGCGCGATCGGGAGGGATTATCGCATCACCTCCGGTCCAGAAGCGGCCTTCCGGCCCTTTTAAACCGGGATCGGTATCAGAGCCCAGAAGCCGAGGAAGGTCAGCCCGTTGAAGACCAGCGTCATCAGCGCGATGGTGCAGGCCGGTGGGTCGATATGCGTGTCGCCGTGGCAGAGAAACAGACGGGCGAAAAATTCGCCGACGAAGGCACAGACAAGACCTGCGATCGCGGCCCAGATGATGCTGCCGGATGATGCGCCGACGATGGCAGCCGGCAGCATGATGTGGTGGGTAACCGGCGTCAGCACGCCGACGGTGAGGAACAGCAGGCTGGAGGCTGCAATGCCGAAGGCGAGAAGTGCGCCCGGCGTGCCATAGGTAATGCCGAGCCAGCCGCCGAGCAGGCCGCCACCGATGCCGATCATCACCAGCTGGCCGACGCCGCTCTGGAAGACCAGCCACTTGGTCGCGTCGGTCGGCTCGAAGAACTTGCGACCGGGCTCCGCCTTGCCGCATAGGCCGCAGGTGCCCCAGATGAAGCGCGCGATGAAGGCCGAGATGACGACGGTCATGCCGGGAAGGTCGGTCCAGGCGAGCGTGGGCGAGAAATTCGGCACCATGGTAAGCAGCCAGAAGATCACATAACCGACGATGCCGAATGCGCCGCCGACAAGCAGCACATCCGGGCTATTTAGCCCCATGCCGGCAGTGACGATATTGCGGCCGGTATCAAGCTTGCCCTTGCTGGCGGCATAGGCTGCGGCGGCAACACCTGAGGCGAAGCCACCGATATGGGGGCCGAACACGCCGAAAGGGATGCCGAAGAAATCCGTTGCTGCGGGGGCAACCGCGAGCTGGATGCCGACGCCCAGCATCGTCAGGATGCCGACGAAGGCGAAAGCAGGCAAGGCGCCGATTGCGGCGCCGAAGATCCCGCCGCCAAAAGCGACGAGCAAACCGAGCATTGTCATTCCGTTTCCTCCTTGGGATGCCGGTAGTCGGCACTTGCCGCTCCGGCCGTCACCTGTCCAAATCTCGTGGACACCTCTCTCATTTGTCCCGATCCGACATCCCGGTCCTACCGCGCGCGTGTCCCCACCGGCCGCGCGCAAAGGCTCAGCCGCCACAAGCGTTGAAGCGTCTTGCAAGCTGCATGTTTTAAGGAATGTCGATCGCGGCAATTATCGAGGCGCCGTCTGAAGGGTCAACGCAACGCGTTTGGCCTCTAAGGGTAGTTTCTTGACAGCCCGGATCGCGATGTCGAAGGTTCGGATAAAGTTTTATCAATATCAGTGGCTTGCGCTTTTGGTCGCAGGCTCATGAGCCGGTCAAGCCGGCAGCGGCGATGTCAGATTTGCGTTCTGCGGTGACAAGAAAACACCGGATGTGGTGATCCCTTGTCATCGCCTTAGCGCCGCGCTGCACCAGCAATTGCCCGAACTCCCTAATTTCCAAGGCGTTTTTCGATTTTGCCTGTCATGTCAATTATTTACCCGCTCTGGTCAAGGCGGTCTCGTTGACCCTCCAAGCAGTGCGGGCCTACCTTTTCGACAGGAGGCGCCGGACCGAATGCTCAGTGAGTGAGCACTGAATGACCCCGGCACACAGCGAAATTCATGGCAAAGCCCAGCGACAACAAGATCCTGATGATCGTCGGTGACTATACCGAGGATTATGAAGCGATGGTGCCGTTTCAGGCCTTGCAGATGCTCGGCTTTCAGGTCGATGCTGTCTGTCCCGGCAAACGTCGGGGCGAGATGGTCAAGACCGCGATCCACGATTTCGAGGGCGACCAGACCTATTCGGAAAAGCCCGGACATCTGTTCCGGATCAATGCCGATTTTGCGCTGGTGGAGCCGGAAAATTACGCGGGTCTTTATCTCGCCGGTGGCCGTGCCTGCGAATATCTGCGGCTCAACAGCCAAGTTCTGAACATTATCAGGGCTTTCATGACTGAGAACCGGCCGGTGGCCGCTATCTGCCATGGCCCACAATTGCTGACCGCCGCCGATGTGGTGCGCGGGCGCAAGCTGACAGCCTATTCCGCCGTCGAACCGGAAGTCCGGTTGACCGGCGGTAACTTCGTTTCGGTAGCGGCCGATGATGCCGTGACCGATGGAAACCTCGTAACCGCGCCGGCCTGGCCGGCACATCCGAAACTGATGCGCCAATTCGTGCGTCTGGTTTCGCCGAACATCCTGAACTGCCCAACACCCTGAACTGCAAGACGCGCTCCCGTGCGGCCGAGGCCGCTGGGACGACAATCACTCCTGGAGGACGTAATGATTGAGAAGGGCTTTTCCAAACCGACCGACCGTATAATGCGGTTGAAGAAACAGATCATCGACGCGCGGCCGCATGTCGAGTCCGAGCGTGCGGTGCTGGCGACCCAGGCCTACAAGGAAACCGAAGGCCTGCCGCCGATCCTGCGTCGCGCCAAGGTAGTCGAGAAGATCTTCAACGAGCTGCCGGTGACTATCCGTGACGACGAACTGGTCGTCGGCGCCATCACCAAGAACCCGCGCTCGACCGAAATCTGCCCGGAATTCTCCTTCGACTGGGTGGAGAAGGAATTCGAGACCATGGCAACGCGCATGGCCGATCCCTTCGAAATTCCGAAGCAGACAGCCGATGAATTGCGCGAGGCCTTCAAATACTGGCCGGGCCGCACGACCAGTGATCTCGCTTCTTCCTACATGTCGCAGAAGGCCAAGGACTGCATCGCCAACGGCGTGTTCACGGTCGGCAACTATTTCTACGGCGGCGTCGGCCATGTCTGCGTCGACTACGGCAAGATCCTCAATATCGGCTTCAGCGGTGTGATTGCGGAAGCGGTCCGGCACCTTGAAGCGCTCGACCAGATGGATCCGTCCTATATCAAGAAGCAGCAATTCTATAACGCGGTCATCATCTCCTATAAGGCCGCTATCGACTTTGCGCATCGCTACGCCGCAAAGGCCCAGGAACTGGCCGGCCGCGAAAGCAACCCGACGCGCCGGGCCGAACTGGAGCAGATCGCCAAGAATTGCCGTCTGGTGCCCGAATATCCGGCTTCCAACTTCTGGGAAGCCTGCCAGACGATGTGGTTCATCCAGTGCATGCTGCAGATCGAATCTTCGGGCCACTCCATCTCGCCCGGCCGGTTCGACCAGTACATGTATCCCTTCCTGAAGGCCGATACGACGATCAGCCGTGAATTCGCCCAGGAACTGATCGACTGCATCTGGATCAAGCTCAACGACGTCAACAAGACCCGTGACGAAGTCTCGGCCCAGGCCTTTGCCGGTTATGCCGTGTTCCAGAACCTCTGCGTCGGCGGCCAGACGCCGGAAGGCCGCGATGCGACCAACGACGTTTCCTACATGTGCATGGAAGCAACGGTGCATTGCCGCCTGCCGGCACCGTCCTTCTCCATCCGTGTCTGGCAGGGCACGCCGGACGAATTCCTCTATCGTGCCGCGGAAGTCATCCGCCTCGGTCTTGGCGTTCCGGCTGTCTATAACGATGAAGTCATCATTCCGGCGCTGCAGAACCGCGGTGTCTCGCTGGCCGATGCCCGCGACTACGGCATTGTCGGCTGCGTCGAACCGCAGGCGATCCACAAGACCGAAGGCTGGCATGATGCCGCATTCTTCAACGTCGCCAAGGTTCTCGAAATCACGCTGAACGATGGCAAGGTCGGCTCGACACAGCTCGGCCCGGTCACCGGCGATCCGAAGCGGTGGACCTCGATCGAGGACTTCTACGGCGCCTTCACCAAGCAGATGGCCTTCTTCGTCAAATATCTTGCCGAAGCCGACAACTGCGTCGACATCGCTCATGGCGAACGTGCTCCGCTGCCGTTCCTGTCGCCGATGGTCGAAGACTGCATGGGTCGCGGCAAGTCGCTGCAGGAAGGTGGAGCACTCTATAACTTCACCGGTCCGCAGGCCTTCGGTGTCGCCGACACGGGTGACTCGGTCTACGCCATGAAGAAATTCGTCTTCGACGAAAAGAAGATCTCCATGGCCGAACTGAAGGAAGCGCTCGACGCCAATTTCGGGCTTGCGATCGGCCAGAAGGCGAATACCAGCGGCGGTGGCGAGCTGACGGAAGGGCAGATCTACGAGGCCGTCCGCAAGGTGCTTTCGTCCAACAAATCGATGGATGTGACGGCGCTCAAGGAAGAGGTCTATCGCACGCTGTCGACCGATACGATCACGGCGCCTGCCGGTTCGTCGAAATATGAAGGCATCCGCCGCCTGCTCGACTCGGCCGAAAGTTTTGGCAACGACATCGACGATGTCGATCTGATCGCCCGCAAATGCGCCCAGATCTATTGCCTTGAGGTCGAAAAGTACAAGAACCCGCGCGGTGGCCAGTTCCAGGCCGGTATCTATCCGGTCTCGGCCAACGTCCTGTTCGGCAAGGATGTCGGTGCTCTGCCTGACGGCCGTCCGGCCAAGGCTCCGCTTGCAGACGGTGTCTCGCCCCGCCAGGGCAAGGACCATCTGGGGCCAACGGCTGCGGCAAATTCGGTGGCCAAGCTCGACCACTTCATCGCTTCGAACGGCACGCTGTACAATCAGAAGTTCCTGCCCTCGGCTCTCGCCGGTGACAACGGGTTGCGCAACTTCGCCTCGCTGGTCCGCTCCTACTTCGACCAGAAGGGCATGCACGTCCAGTTCAACGTCATTGACCGCGACACGCTGATCGCAGCCCAGAAGGATCCCGAAGCACATCGCGATCTCGTGGTTCGCGTGGCTGGCTATTCTGCCCAGTTCGTCGTGCTCGCCAAGGAAGTGCAGGACGACATCATCAGTCGCACGGAACAGCATTTCTGAGACGGCAATCCTGAGCTTGGCTGGACCCCGCCCGAAACGGGGTCCGGATGAAGACAAGGCACGGGCGGACATGACGCCTGCCCGTGCCCCACCAAACCGAACGATACCGTCAATCGCGAACTGCAACAGGTGACATATGCCTTCCTACAAAAGCTTCTCCCCCCGGACCGAAATCGTGTTCGGCGAAGGGTTGCTTGACCGGCTGCATGCCTATCGCGGGCAGCGGGTGGGTATCGTCACCGATGCCTTCATGGCGAAATCCGGTCCGCTGGATCGGGTGCTGCGCCATCTTGAAGGCTGCGAGGTCAAGGTTTTCGACGAGGCCATTCCCGAGCCGCCGATTGCAACCGTGACCAAGGGTGCCGGTATCTTTGCGGAATTCCGTCCGCAGGTGCTTCTGGCGCTCGGCGGCGGGTCGCCGATCGATGCAGCCAAGGCAATCCTGTCGGTCGTTCGTGCCACGGACACGGCGCAGAAAATCGAATTCGTCGCCATTCCGACGACCAGCGGTACGGGGTCTGAAGTGACCTCGTTCGCAATCATCTCCGATCCGGCCAGGGCTAAGAAATTCCCGCTGATCGCGAAAGAGATGGTGCCGGATGTAGCGATCCTCGATCCCGAATTCGTCCGCACAGCACCGCCGAAAGTGACGGCGGATACGGGTATGGACGTCATCACCCATGCGCTCGAGGCGGTGGTTGCCAATGGTGCATCGCATTTCACCGACGCCTTTGCCGAAAAGTCGCTGGAGCTGGCCTTTGCCAACCTGCCGCGCGCCTATGACGACGGTAACGACATGGAGGCACGCGATGCGATGCATCAGTCCTCCTGCCTTGCCGGTCTCGCCTTCAGCGAGGCGGGGCTTGGGGTGAACCACGGTCTTGCCCATGCGATCGGCGGGCGGATGCATCTCGTTCACGGGCGCATCAATGCGGTGCTTCTGCCGCATGTCATTGCCTGGAATGCGGGGCTTGAGGATGATGCGCCGGGCTGCCGGGAAACCGCCGGCCGCTATGCACGCATCGCTTCGCGCATCGGGCTGGACGTGCCGAGTGTCAGGGCAGGCGTCATCGCGCTGATCCGTGCGATCCAGGCACTCAATCAACGGTTCTCCATCCCGTCCACGCTTCGTGGCCTTGGCATGGATGCCGAGGAATATCGTCGGGCGATGCCCGATATGGCAGCGGCCGCCATGGCGGACGCCTGCACCACAGGAAACCCACGCAGGCCCACGCCCGAGGAGCTTTTGATGCTTCTCGGCCGGGCCGGGGGCTAGGCCGGGAGGGAGGGGGCCGACGATCCAAGTCCAACCCGCGAGAAACGGTCATCACATCAACGTCTGAACACCGAAACGCTAAGGAGTTAAGTCATGCAACAGGAAGCTCTCGGAATGGTCGAAACCAAAGGTCTGGTTGCCGCCATCGAAGCCGCCGATGCCATGGTCAAGTCGGCTAACGTCGCCATGGTCGGTTATGAAAAGATCGGTTCCGGCCTCGTCACGGTTATGGTCCGCGGCGATGTCGGCGCAGTCAAGGCCGCTACCGATGCCGGTGCCGTCGCCGCCGAAAAGGTCGGAACGGTCGTTTCCGTCCACGTGATCCCGCGTCCTCACATGGAGGTCGAGAAGATCCTGCCGGAAAGCAAGGTCGCCTGAACCCCTGAACACACAAAGGAGGATCGACAATGCAGGATGCTCTTGTCGAAAAACTCATGGACGAGGTGATCCGGAAGATGGGTGGGAGCGAAAGCTCCCCGGCCCCGGCCGCCTCTCCCGCTGAGAAGCCGGCTGTCCGCACCACGGCGCCGAAGGCCTGTAATCTCACCGAATTCGTCGGCACGGCTATCGGGCATACGGTCGGTCTGGTGATTGCCAATGTGGACCCGCTTTTGCACGAGCAGATGAAGATCGACAAGAAATACCGGTCGATCGGCATCGTCGGCGCACGTACCGGCGCCGGTCCGCATATCTTTGCGGCCGACGAAGCCGTCAAAGCCACAAACAGTGAAGTGTTGCTGATCGAACTGCCGCGCGACACGGAAGGCGGCGGCGGCCATGGCAGCTTGATCATCTTTGGCGCAGAGGACGTTTCCGATGCCCGCCGTGCCGTCGAAGTGACGCTGGAGGAACTGGATCGCACATTCGGCGATGTCTATGGCACGCCGGCAGGCCACCTGGAATTCCAGTATACCGCCCGCGCCAGCCATGCGCTTGCCAAGGCCTTCGGGGCTCCGCTCGGCCAGGCATTCGGCATCACGGTCGGCTCTCCCGCTGCAATCGGCGTGCTTCTGGCGGATACCGCTGCAAAGGCGGCAACCGTCGTACCGACCGGCTTTGCGTCTCCAGGCAATGGCGGAACGAGCTACTCGAACGAAGCGATCTTCCTGTTCAGCGGCGATTCCGGTGCCGTTCGTCAGGCCATCCGTGCCGCGCGCGATGTCGGCAAGCAGGTGCTCGGCACGCTCGATCCGGCTCCCGTGGTCTCCTCGACCAAGCCGTATATCTGACCCTGAAAGGAGACTGTCATGTTGCAGGAAAGCCTTGGATTGATCGAGACCATCGGATTGACGGCTGCAGTGGCTGCCGCCGATGCGGCGGTGAAATCCGCCAATGTCACGCTGGTGGGCTACGAGCTTGCCAATGGCGACGGCATGACAGTCGTTAAGGTTCGCGGCGATGTCGGTGCCATCAAGGCTGCGATTTCCGCAGCCGCTGCCGAAGCCGCACGTGTCGGGACGGTTGTCTCCACCAGCGTGATCGCCCGCCCCGCAAACGGACTGGGCAAGATCGTGGAAAGCGGGGCCACTGTCGGTCTGGAGCCACCTGCCGCAGCGGTTGCGGCGGCAGAGGTTCCGGCCGAGGTTTCCCTGGCGGTCGAGAATGTTGTTGCAGGCGATCCGTCACTTGGGCCGGAAATTCAGGTGACGGAAGCTGCTGAAGCTCCGGTGGAGGAAATCGCAACGGTGGGGCCTGAGGTTCCGGCCGCTGAGGAGGCTTCTGCGGAGCCGGAGGTCGAGGTGGGGGCCGAGCCGGTACCTCAGCCCTCAAGCCAGGCGCAATCCCGCGCCGATCGTCGTCATCGCAGGCGATAGTCGGCGCGACCTAAAGGAAAGAATTTCAGGTGACAGCGAGCACCGGCGGCAAAACCGCCGGGTGGATTGCTGCGCCCATTAGAGGCCCGGTCGTCATGTCGGGTCAGGACGAACAGGACACCATAATGCAAATCAACAGCCCCATGATCGACCGCGTAATCGCCGAGCTTCTGGCACAAAGCCTCAGCGCATCGGCGGAGCAGGCAAAACCTGCCGCAAAAGACGCCGAGGACTGCGATCCGTGGCTCGTGCCGATCGGCGTGTCGAACCGCCACATCCATCTTTCCCGACCGGACATGGACGCGCTTTTCGGCCCCGGTTCGGAACTGACCCGGATGAAGGCGATGAAACAGCCCGGCCAGTATGCCGCGGAAGAAACCGTGACGATCCGTGGGCCCAAGGGGCAGATCGGCAAGGTGCGGGTGCTCGGGCCGCTGCGCAAGGAAACGCAGATCGAGGTTTCGGTTGCCGACGGGTTCACTCTCGGCATCAAGCCGCCGCTGCGCATGTCTGGAAAGCTGGAACAGTCGCCGGGCATCGAGGTGATCGGCCCCTATGGAACGATCAAGAAGGAGAGCGGCGTGATCGTGGCTCTGCGCCACATTCACATGCTGCCGGCTGAGGCCGCAAAGCTCGGCCTGAAGAACGGCGAAGAGGTTGATGTCGAGATCGGCGGCCTGCGCGGCGGCATCATGCACAATGTGACGATCCGCGCCGCCGAAGCCTCATTCATGGAAATGCATATCGACGTCGAGGAGGCCAATGCATTCGGCCTGAAAAACGATGCGATGGTGCGGATCCGCAAGGTCTGATCGGAGAAAAGTCATGTCGAGCATCGACAGCAAACTCAGGGCTTTCGGGGAACTCGTTCGGCAGGGCACGATTGTGCCGCAGCCGGAATGGGCGCCCGGCCGGCTAAAGGTTGGCGTCGATCTCGGCACGGCAAATCTGGTGCTTTCGGTAGTCGATGCGGAGAATAATCCGGTTGCCGGGACATCCTGGCGCTCGACGGTCGTGCGCGACGGGATCGTCGTCGATTATATCGGTGCGGTCCATGCGGTTCGCCGGATGAAGGAAGAGCTGGAGGAGCGGCTGGGTCAGCCGCTCTCGCGCGCAGCAACCGCCATTCCTCCGGGTGTGCATCCGTCCAATGCGAAGGCGATCGGCCATGTGGTCGAATCTGCGGATTTCGAACTGGCCGAGATCGTCGATGAACCCAGTGCCGCGGCGCGCCTGCTTGGCGTTGAAAACGGTGCGGTGGTCGATGTTGGTGGTGGCACGACGGGGATTTCCGTTCTCAAGGACGGCGAGGTGGTCGCCACATTCGACGAGCCGACCGGCGGCACGCATATGACGCTGGTTCTGGCGGGCGCGAGAAAGATTTCCTTCGAGGATGCGGAGGCTGAAAAGCTCAATCACGCGCTTGAACGGGACGTATTCTCGATCGTCCGGCCGGTGGCCGACAAGATGGGGCGCATCGTTGCCGGCTTCCTTGCCGATTACCCTTATGTCGACACGATCCATGTGGTCGGCGGCGCCTGCTCGTTCAAGGATTTTGCGGCGGTTCTCGTCGGCCATACCGGACGCCGGGTCATCAAGCCTGTCGAGCCGCTGCTGGTCACGCCGCTCGGGATCGCGATGTACGACGATGGAGGCCAGGCATGAGCATCGACGCCGTTCTCGATCGTATCCTGCTCGATCTTCTGTCCGATCGCATCATCGCGCGGATGGGGGGCAGGGTGCAGGCCAAGACCCGCTCGGCGCTGGTGCTGTTTGCGGAAACGGATTTCGGACTTGAGGCCGCGCTTGGCCAGTTGCAGCAGCTTCGTGAAGCAGGGTGGGCATTCGAGACGGTGATCGCGCCTGAGGCCCGGTCCTTGCTGAAGGATAGGCTTGTCGGTTTTGGGGCCGCCGAAATCGAAGGCAAGGTCGGGAACCTTCTGGATGGGCACACGACCATATTGGTTCCAACACTCAGCGTTTCGCTTGCCGCCAAGGTGGCGCTCGGCATTGCCGACGATCCGCTGTCGAAAATTCTGCAGGGTGGACTGGAGAGAGGCGCTCGCATCATCGCAGCCCGCGATGGCGTCTGCCCCAATGGGCGGGATCGACGCGCGCGCGGCCGGCTGCCGAATGCGGCCTATCAGGCGACGATGAGCGGCCATCTGCAGAAGCTGATGGATTACGGGATCGAATTGAGCTGGGCGGCACGGCTTGCCGTTGCCGTCGAAGGCGACACGCCTGCGTCTGCGATGCCGATAGCTACACAGAGGCTTGTCGCTGCCCGAACCGAAGGCGTGTTCAGCCTGCGCGAGGCACGCAGCCTGGAAGCGACGGAACTGCATCTGGGGCATGCCGTGATTGTTACGCCGGCCGCTGCGGAAGAACTGCGCGCGCGCGACATCACGCTAGTGAGGGAGTGAGGATCAAGCAATGTATCTCGCCAGAGTTATCGGACGGGTGGTCGCCACGACCAAGGATGCGAGCCTTTCTGGCTCCAAGCTGCTGATCATTACCCGGCTCAACGAACGGCTGGAGCCGCAGGACTTTACACTGATTGCTGTCGATACGGTCGGTGCCGGCAAGGGTGAAACGGTGATCGTTACCTCCGGCAGCGCCAGCCGTTTTGCCGGCACGCTGCAGAGTTCAGTGGTCGATGCAACGATTGTCGGCATCGTCGATACGGTCGAAACAGATGCGGGAGTGAGCGATGTTCGCCACCCGTGATTTCGCTCCCCGAGACCTGCAACGGATCGAAGCTGCACTCGCCGCCGAGCTGGCCGGACGCATTGCCGGCAGAGGGTTTGCAACTTGCATTTCGCTTGCCGATGCCTGCGCCATTGCCGAGCGTGCGGAGAGCCATGCGCGGCGAATATCGGTGCCGGTCTGCATCGCGATCGCCGATGCCGAAGGACGGCCGATCCTGTTTCACCGGATGGACGGCAGCCTGCCGGCCAGCACCAAGCTTGCTAGCGCCAAGGCCTGGACTTCCGCCGCCTATCGCATGGGAACCGATGAACTCGGGCTGCTGGCGCAGCCGGGCGGTATGCTTTTCGGCGTCGGCCATAGCGGAAGCGGAGCCGGCAACGGTTCGGGGGAGGGGCAGGTCGTGCTTTTCGGTGGGGGCATTCCCTGCCGCGCTGGAGGTGCCGTGATCGGCGCCATCGGCATCAGTGGCGGAACGGTCGCTGAAGACATGGAGATCGCCCGCTACGCGATCGATGGATTTCCCGAAAGAAGGGGAACGGTCCCCGAGGAAGGAAGAGGATTATGAACGACCAAGACATCAACGCCGCCGTCAATCGCGTGCTTGCCGGGTTCAACGGCGCAATCGCTCCGCCTCCGACGCCTGTTCCGACCCCTCCTCCGGTAAAGAGTGCTGCATCTTCGGTCGAAGACACCGTGGCCCGCATCATTGCTGAAATGGGCGGCTCCAAGCCTGCTCCGGCTGCCGATGCTACCGCGCCGTTCAGTGAAGGCTGCATCGTCGCAGACGGCATGGTGACGAAGTCGGCCGGTGAGGTGAACTGCTCCTGCTGTGAGCGCGGCGATTGCGCTTTGTCTGGCGCATCGGTCTCGCTCGATATTTCGGATGAGGAAGCGGTTGTTCTCGGCGACGGCGTGTTTGCCAGCATGGACGAGGCGGTGGAAGCCGCCGCCGAAGCGCAGAGGCGATATCTGTTCTGCTCCATGGCTGCACGAAAGAGCTTTGTCGACGGTATCCGCGAGATTTTCCTCGATCCGGCCATGCTGGAACGGATCTCCCGGATGACCGTCGAGCAGACTGGCATGGGCAATGCCAGCGACAAGGTGATCAAAAACCGGCTGGCCGCCTCCAAGACCCCTGGTATCGAGGACCTGAAGACCGAAGCCGAAAGCGGTGACGGCGGGCTGACGCTGGTCGAATATTCCGCCTATGGCGTCATCGGTTCGATCACGCCGACCACCAATCCGACGGAAACGATCATCTGCAACACGATCGGCATGCTGGCCGCCGGAAATGCCGTCGTGTTCAGCCCCCATCCGCGTGCGAAAATCGTGTCGCTGCTGGCGATCAAGCTGATCAATCGCAAGCTTGCAGCCCTCGGTGCGCCGGCAAACTTGGTCGTGACCGTCCAGGCACCCTCGATCGACAATACCAATGCCATGATGGCGCATCCGAAGGTGCGCATGCTGGTGGCAACCGGCGGCCCTGCCATCGTCAAGACCGTCATGTCGACCGGCAAGAAGGCCATCGGCGCCGGTGCCGGCAACCCGCCGGTGGTCGTTGACGAAACGGCGGATATCGAAAAGGCCGCCAAGGATATCGTCAGCGGCTGCAGCTTCGACAACAACCTGCCCTGCATTGCCGAAAAGGAAGTGATCGCGGTCAGTCAGATCGCCGATTTCCTGATCTCGCAGATGCAGAAGAACGGCGCCTATCTGGTCAAGGATATGGCTGTCGTGAAGAAGCTCGAGGAGCTTGTCCTGACCGCCAAGGGTGGGCCGCAGACCAGTTGCGTCGGCAAGAGCGCCGTTTACCTGCTCGACAAGGTCGGGATCTCGGTCGGCCCGGAAATCCGCGTCATCCTGATCGAGCTGCCGAAGGACCATCCGTTCGTGCAGGAAGAACTGATGATGCCGATCCTGCCGCTGGTGCGGGCAGGGGACGTGGACGAGGCGATCGATCTTGCTGTCGAGCTTGAGCATGGCAATCGCCACACCGCGATGATCCATTCCACCGATGTGCGCAAGATCACCAAGATGGCGAAGCTGATCCAGACGACGATCTTCGTGAAAAACGGGCCGTCCTATGCCGGCATCGGCGTCGGCGGTGAAGGTTATACGACCTTCACCATTGCCGGGCCGACCGGTGAGGGGCTGACATCGCCCAAATCCTTCGCCCGTCGGCGCAAATGCGTGATGGTGGAGGCGCTGAACGTCCGCTGAGGCCAGGTCGCCCATCAAGACAAGGGCGTCCATCGTTCGAAGAAGACTGAAAGAGAGGAGATCTGCCATGGCGACCCGCATCATCAACGCTCCGCATCCTGACGTGTTGCAGATGCTGCAGCGACGGATGCCGCCACATGGCCGGGCCTGGGTGCAGGCTAACCGGGTGGATTCCGTCGGGCTGATGCAGATCCCGGTGGCGGACCTCTTCTATTTTTCCGATCTCGCGCTGAAGGCGGCGGGTGTGTTCACCGTGGAACTCTACGGCACCTGCCCGCAGCACGTCACCTCGCTTGCCATCATGGGAGAGACCTCGTCCGTCCGCATGGCGATGGATGCCATCGCAGCAGCACAACAATCCGAGTTCTGAACAGCGCCGGAGGAGGCGCCGGAACCCGGCATGAAAAGACAGGATATTGAAATGACCGCGATCGACTACGACAGGCAAGGCATTGTCTTCGACATCCAGCGCTATTCCATCCATGACGGGCCGGGTGTGCGCACGATCGTGTTTCTGAAAGGCTGCCCGCTCAGGTGCCGCTGGTGCTCCAACCCGGAATCGCAGAACCCCGAGCCGGAACTGTTCTATCGCCGTTCGGCCTGCATCAAATGCGGCCAGTGCATGACGGTCTGTCCGACCAAGGCGATTGCTTATGAAAATCCCGATTTCGTCGATCGCAGCAAGTGCATCAAGTGCGGAGCCTGCACGAAGATTTGTCCGACACAGGCGCTGAAGCGGGCCGGCAAGACGATGAGCATTGCCGAGGTGATGCAGGAATTGCGCAAGGATGCACATCACTACCGACGGTCCGGCGGTGGGATCACGCTGTCGGGCGGCGAGCCGCTGTTCCAGCACGAATTTGCCAAGCAGCTGTTGATGGCCTGCCACGAACAGGGCTGGAACACGGCGATGGAGACGACGGGCTGCACGACGCGCGAAATCGTTCGCGATGTCATCCCGTTCGTCGATCATGTGCTGATGGACCTGAAGGCCATCGATCCGGCGGTGCACCGCGCCAATACCGGTATCGACAACCGCATCATTCTCGAAAACGCGCTCTGCATCGCCTCGCTCACCCATACGGTTGTGCGCATTCCGGTCGTGCCGGGAGTGAACGACAGCGTCGAGGCGATTACCGCGATCGGCAATTTCGCCAAGCTGATGCCGGGCGTCGATACCGTCCATCTCCTGCCCTACCACACCTATGGCGAAAACAAATACGAACTGCTCGGCCGGCCTTATCCGATGGCGGATGCTCCCAATCTCAAGCCCGAGGACATGACGCCGTTCAAGGCGGCTGTCGAGGGGCTCGGCTTCACCTGCGTCATCGGCGGCTAAGCCAAAAGACGATGATCCGGCCCCCGCATTCCGGGCAAAGGCAAGGAGGCGACGATGATCGCACGCTATACGACGGCAGAATCGGTGACCGAGGGTCACCCGGACAAGGTCTGCGACCAGATTTCGGATGCCATTCTAGACGGCTATCTCGCGCAGGATCCGATGGCACGCGTGGCGGCGGAGGTGATGGTCTCCGGCAATATGGTTCATGTTGCCGGCGAGGTGACGTCGCGGGCTTCGGTCGACGTCAGCCGTATCGCTCGTGATGTGATCCGTCGCATCGGTTATACGGACCCTGACCTGGGCTTCGATGCCGATGGCTGTTTCGTTCTCGCCGACCTGCACGAACAGTCTCCCGATATCGCGCAGGGCGTCGTGCGCGAAAAGGATTTCGGTGCCGGTGACCAGGGTATTTTCTACGGCTATGCTAGCAATGAAACCGAAAGCCTGATGCCGGTTTCGATCGATTTTGCCCACAAGCTGACCCGCAGGCTGGCCGAGGCGCGCAAGAGCGGAAGCCTTGCCTGGCTGCGGCCGGATGGCAAAGCACAGGTGACATTTGCCCATGATGCAGAAGGACGGCCGGAAAGGCTGATCAGTGTTGTGGTCTCGACCCAGCATTCGGCGGAGATCGAACGCGAGCAATTGCTGCGCGGCGTGCTGGAAGAGGTCATCGCGCCGGTGATGGGGCCTTGGCTGAAGCGTGATACGCGGGTTCTGATCAATCCGACGGGACGTTTCGTCAAAGGCGGTCCGGCGGCCGATACGGGGCTTACCGGCCGCAAGATCATTGTCGATACCTATGGCGGCATCGGCCGTCACGGGGGAGGCGCGTTTTCCGGCAAGGATGCCACCAAGGTGGATCGGACCGGTGCCTATATGGCGCGATACATCGCCAAGAACGTCGTGGCAGCCGGGCTTGCGACAAATTGCGAAATTTCACTGGCTTTTGCGATAGGTCAGAAAGAACCGGAAATGGTCGCGGTATCGTCCGCGGAGAAATTGTCGGTCGATTCCGCTTTGCTTGAGGAGGCGATACGCGAGCTTTTCCCGCTCAGCGTGTCCGGAATGATCGATGTGCTTGGACTGAGACGTCCGATATTCGAGAAAACCGCTTCCTATGGCCATTTCGGCCGGGATGCGGAGGGGTGGTCATGGGAGCAGACCGACCGAGCGGGCAGCCTGAGGAGGTGGTGCCGCAGATAAATCCGGAGATCACGATCTTTCCGGTCGCAGGAGAGCGGCCGGCCGAAAATTCGCGCGCGAGCAAGGCTGCACGGCGCAAGAGATTGCTGGAACTGATGAGCACCGAAATGCTCCAGAAGGTCCAGGACAATTTCAGCGTTGCGGTCGGGGTCGCAATGGTTATCGTCGATCCGGAAGGTGTGCCCGTCACCAAGCCGTCCGGATTTTCGACATTCTGCCAGGCGGTGCGCGCCCGGGCCGAATGGCGGGAACGGTGTTTCCACTGCGATGCCGTGGGCGGTCGCACCGCGCTTTCCACCGGCGAACCGTCCATCTATCGATGCCACTGCAGCCTGGTCGATTTCGCCGCTCCGATTATCGTGCGCGGAGAATATCTGGGGGCGGTCATCTGCGGTCAGGTGAAGCTCACGTCCGATGAGGGGGCGACCGGTCTCGTCGATCTTTCCAACATCTTCCCGATCGAAGGGTCATGGCGGGAACATCAGCCGCTGCTCGATGAACATCACCGGATCAATTCAGTCACCTATGAGAAGCTCCGGTCGGCGGCCTATTCGCTGTTCTACATCGCCTCGCATATCGTCGAGGAGAGTTATTCGCGAGGGGTAGCGAAGGAGCTTTATGCGAAGAACCTGCGGCTGGCGGAGGAATCGAAACGACGTGCCGAGCTCGAAAGGCTTCTTCGCGAGGCCGAGTTGCAGGCGTTGTCCTATCAGGTCAATCCGCATTTCCTGTTCAATGTGCTGAACACGATCGGCAGGTTGGCATTGGTCGAAAATGCGCCGGAGACCGAAAACACGGTACATGCCTTCGCCGATATGATGCGCTACGTGCTGAAGAAAAGTGGCTCTCAATTCGTGCAGTTGCGAATGGAGGTGGAGCATGTCCGCAACTATCTCCACCTTCTCAAGCTCAGGGTCGGCGATCGATTCGAATTTTCTCTCGATGTGCCGGACGAATTTCTCGACGTGCTCTGTCCCGTCATGGTGCTTCAGCCGATCGTCGAGAACTGCATCAATTATGCGATCGAACCGCGCGAGAGCGGGGGATTGATCGAGATCTCCGCCTATCGCGACGGGGTCGAGCTGATCATCGATATCGTCGACAACGGTGACGGTATCTCGCCGGAACGCAAGCAGGCTGTTCTGCGCGGCGAAGCGGATCGTGGCGGCCGCAAGAGTATCGGCATCTACAATATCGATAGCCGGCTTCGTTATTACTTCGGTACGGATCACGGACTGGAAATTCTCAGTCCATTTCGTCAGGGGCGCGGGACGCTGGTGCGCATGCGTTTCCCCCTGGAATTCGAGCCCTTCGACTTCTGAAGGGGAGGCTCATGTTGAGAGGAGATTTGCATGTTCAACATGGCAATCGTCGAAGACGAGGAACTGGAACGGCGTGCCCTTCGGTCGATCATCGAGCACAACGCGGATGATATAAGGATCGTCGGCGAGGCCAAAAACGGGTCGGAAGCCGTCAGTCTGCTCGAAAACGAGCGTATCGACGTGATGCTGCTCGATATCAAGATCCCACGCCCCAACGGGCTCGAACTGCTGCAGATGGTGCGGGAACGGCAACTGGCAACGAAAGTGCTGATCGTAACGGCTTACGACTATTTCGACATCATGCAGGCTGCAATCCAATACAAGGCAGACGGTTTTCTGCTGAAGCCGGTGCGGACAGAGGCATTGCTTGAGGGGGTTCGTGATTGTCTGGCCCTGACTGCTTCGGACAAGGTGGTGCCCAACCTGCGGCCGGTCCCGGCAACCGATGCTGTGGAGGGGGAGGCGGGCGACGACGAGTTCGATATGAGCGATCACATCAGGGCCCTGGTCGAAAGGCGTGCCTATCGCGATTGTTTGCGCTTCGTGCGGATGCGGCTGGAAAGCATCTACGCGCATAAGGATGTGGCGCCGCGCCATGAGGTGCTCGATCTTGCCGAGGTTCTCATGGATCTGCTGGATGAAACAGGTCGCAAACCGACGCCGCCGATGGCACGGCAGGTCGAGGAGCTGGAAACCCAGCGACTTGATGCGCGCAGCCAGTACAAGGTTCAGGAATTGCTATGCCAGATCACCGACATTCTTTTCGATCCGGGGCGGGATCACGGCGGGGCGGCCGGAGAACGGATCGAGACGGTACTACACTTTATCGAGCGCAACCTTTCCAAGGGGGTGACCTTGGAGGATGCGGCCGAATTCGCGCATGTCAGCCCATGTTATCTCAGTCGGCTGTTTCGCAAGAAAATGAATACGACCTTCATTTCCTATCTCAAGGGTCAGCGGATCGAACGCGCCAAGGCATTGCTGCAAAACAGCGACCTGCCGATCAGCACTGTGTCGCTTGATCTTTCCTATGCGGATGCGAACTATTTCTGCAAATCCTTCAAGAAGGAAGTGGGCATTTCTCCGTCCGAATACAGACAGCAATTCCAGAAGGCACGCGTCGGCTGAGCCGAGGTCAGTCAGTTGTCCTGTTCTTGTCCTTCGGGCAGATGCCTATGCAATCGTCATCGACCGTGACGAAGGCCAATCCGCCTTCTTCAAAGGCCCGGCGAAGCTGGGCTTCGGTCGAACGGTGAACCTCATGGCGGTCACCTTCGTAGTCCCTGATCGTGCTGCGAGACACGCCGGAGCGATCTGCCAGATCGCATTGCGTCCAGTCTAGGAAGCCACGGCCTGCCCGACAGAGCGCCGGCGACAAAATCTTTCCCTGATCCAGTTGACCCATTGTTCCAAATTGCCCATATTGGTCAGAATCAATCATATATGGCAGTTTGATCCGATTGGCTAGTGGGGCACCCCATTACATGATAAAGGACTGAAATGCCTCGGAGATGAAGGGATGAGACATTGGGATAACGCTTGCGCCGCACTTTCTTGTCCTGCTGCTGGCCCTGCCGTTTATCGGAAGTCTGCTTTCCGTTCTGCTCCTGAACACGGCATCTACGGCCCTGCCGTCGCGTCTGGCCTCTCTGGTGGCGTTAGGCTGCCTTGTCATCACCGTGCTGGCCTATCCGCAGGTGACCGATGGAAATGTCCTTCGTTATGACCTGGAATGGATTCCCCAGCTCGGCTTGAATTTTTCGCTGCGTCTGGACGGTTTCGCCTGGATGTTCTGCGTGTTGATCACCGGGATCGGTTTCCTGGTCACCGTCTATGCACGTTATTACATGTCGGAAGATGATCCGGTTCCGCGGTTCTTCTCCTTCTTCCTGGCATTCATGGGTGCGATGCTCGGTATCGTTCTTTCGGGCAATGTCATCCTTCTGTCGATCTTCTGGGAACTGACGAGCATCTCGTCTTTCCTTCTGATCAGCTACTGGAACAATTCGGCCGCGGCCCGTGACGGCGCGCGAATGGCGCTGACGATCACCGGGATCGGCGGCTTCTGCCTGCTGATCGGCCTTCTTCTGCTCGGCAATATCGTTGGAAGCTATGATCTCGACAAGATCCTGGCGTCAGGCGATCTTATCCGTGGTCACTCGCTGTATGTGCCGGCGCTGGTGTTCATCCTGCTTGGGGCGCTGACGAAAAGCGCCCAGTTCCCGTTTCATTTCTGGCTGCCGAACGCGATGGCTGCGCCGACCCCGGTTTCGGCTTTTCTTCATTCGGCCACCATGGTGAAGGCCGGCGTCTTCCTGCTTGCACGCTTTTCTCCGGCGCTTTCGGGAACCTATGAGTGGTTCTTCATTCTGGGCGCGGCCGGTATTCTGACACTATTGATCGGCGCCTTCTTTGCGATCTTCCAGCAGGATCTCAAAGGATTGCTGGCCTATTCGACGATCAGCCATCTCGGACTGATCACGACGCTGCTCAGCCTCGGAAGCCCGCTCGCCACGGTGGCGGCGATCTTCCATATGCTCAATCATGCGACGTTCAAGGCATCGCTGTTCATGGCTGCCGGGATTATCGACCACGAGACCGGTACACGCGACATGCGGCGATTGAGCGGGCTTTTCCGCTATCTGCCCTATACCGCGACGCTTGCGATGGTGGCGAGTGCGGCGATGGCCGGCGTGCCGCTGCTCAACGGCTTCCTGTCGAAGGAGATGTTCTTCGCCGAGGCGATCGAAACGCATGCGGATTCTATCCTCGATATCATCCTGCCCTATGTCGCCACCCTTGCCGGTGCTTTCAGCGTCGCTTACTCGCTGCGCTTCATTCATACCGTCTTCTTCGGCCCGTCTCCGACCAACCTGCCGAAGGATACGCCGCACGAGCCGTCGCGCTGGATGCGCTTTCCGATCGAACTGCTTGTCGTCATCTGCCTGATCGTCGGGATCGCGCCGGCATTTTCGGTCGGGCCGTTGCTTCACACGGCAGTGGTGAGCGTGCTTGGCGCCGATACGCCGGAATACAGCCTTGCGATCTGGCACGGCTTCAATCTGCCGCTGGTCATGAGCATTATCGCGCTCATCGGCGGCAGCGCGCTTTATGTCGTGCTTCGCAACTATCTCGCCACATGCGAGGACGGTCCGCCACTGTTGCGCCGGCTGAAGGGGCAGCGCATCTTCGAGCGTATTCTCGTCGAGGTTTCCTGGCGCTGGGCTCGTTCAGCCGAACAACGGATCGGCACCCGCAATCTGCAGCCGCAGCTGCGTTGGGTCGTCGTTACCGGCTTTCTAGCGGGCCTTCTTCCCCTGTGGCTCTCGGGCTTCGAGCCGCGCACCTTTGTCTTTTCGGGTGTCGACAAGGTTTTTGCCGGCATCTGGCTGATCGGCATCTGCCTTGCGCTCGGTACCGCCTATCTCGCCAAGTATCATCGACTTGCGGCTCTGGTCATGCTGGGTGGCATCGGTCTTATCGTCTGCATCACCTTCGTCTGGCTCTCCGCACCGGACCTCGCGATCACCCAGCTTCTGGTCGAAATCGTCACCACGGTTCTGATCCTGCTCGGCCTACGCTGGCTACCGAAGCGGACGGAGAAGATGGATGAATCGGTGACGTTCCGTGCCCGTTTCCGACGTTTCCGCGACTTGCTGATCGCGATCATCTGCGGCGTCGGCATGACCTTCATCGCCTATGCCGTCATGACCATGCCGGTGCCGGATGCGATTGCAACCTACTTCCTCGAAAACGCTTATACCGAAGGTGGCGGCCGTAATGTCGTCAACGTCATTCTCGTCGACTTCCGCGGGTTCGACACGCTGGGCGAGATCGCGGTTCTCGGAATCGTGGCATTGACCGTCTACGCCCTGCTCAGACGTTTCCGTCCGGCGCCCGACACCATGGTCATGCCCGAGCAGCAGCGGATCCAGAACCGTTTCGACGAGGAACGGCCGGAGCGTAACGCAGGCGATACGGTGCGCGAATATCTGCTGGTTCCATCGGTGATCATGCAATGGATGTTCCCGGTGATCATCACGTTTGCCGTCTATATCTTCATGCGCGGCCATGACTTGCCGGGCGGCGGTTTCTCAGCCGGGTTGACGCTGTCGATCGCCTTCCTGCTGCAATATCTGGCGGGCGGCACGCGCTGGGCGGAGGATCGTATCCGCATCCTGCCGCTCTGGTGGATGGGGCTCGGGCTGATTATTGCCACGCTGACCGGTATCGGTGCCTGGTTCCTGGGCTATCCGTTCCTGACATCGCATTCGCAGTATCTGACGCTGCCGCTGATCGGCAAGGTGCCGGCCGCAACAGCGCTACTCTTTGATCTCGGCGTGTTCCTTCTGGTGGTCGGATCGACGGTGCTTATCCTCGTTGCACTCGCGCACCAGTCCATCCGTATCAATCGCCTTCGCACGATCGAAACCGACAAGGCGAAGGAGAATTAATGGAGATCATCCTTTCCATCGCCATCGGCGTCATGACCAGTTGCGGCGTGTGGCTGATCCTGCGCCCGCGCACCTATCAGGTCATCATCGGCCTGTCGCTTCTGTCCTATGCGGTCAACCTGTTCATCTTCAGCGTCGGTGGCGTGAAGACGAATGTTCCGCCGATCCTGAGTGAAGGGGGCGCACACGACGCTCTGGCCGATCCGGTGCCGCAGGCGCTGGTGCTGACCGCGATCGTCATCGGATTTGCAACGACTGCTCTCTTCCTCGTCGTCCTGCTCGCTTCACGCGGCATGACCGGCACCGACCATGTGGACGGCAGAGGGGAGAAGCGATGAACGGCTGGTCGCATCACCTCATCATCGCGCCGATCCTGATCCCGCTTGTGGCGGCGGCCATCCTTGTTGTCATCGATGAACGACAGCGCGTGACAAAGGCGATGGTCGGCCTCGTCTCGACGCTTTTGCTGCTGACTGTCGCCTTCATTCTCTTCCGCATCGAAAGCGGGCCGAACGGTTATGAGGGCGTCTATCTGCTCGGCAACTGGTCGGCTCCATTCGGTATCGTTCTCGTACTGGACGGCCTGTCTGCTCTGATGCTGCTTCTGACCGCGCTGGTCGCGGTTGCCGCACTCGTCTATTCACTGGCGCGCTGGCATGCGATGGGCGCGCATTTCCATTCGATGTTCCAGCTGCTGCTGATGGGCGTGAACGGCGCTTTCCTGACCGGCGACCTGTTCAACCTCTTCGTTTTCTTCGAGGTCATGCTGGCGGCATCCTACGGGCTTTTGCTGCACGGTTCGGGCCAGCTGCGCGTCAAGGCCGGGATGCACTATATCGCGGTCAACCTTGCGGCAGCGCTGCTCTTCCTGATCGGTGTCAGCCTGATCTACGGAACGGCCGGTACGCTCAACATGGCGGATCTCGCCGCCCGTATTCCGGAGATGGAAGCGGATCGCCGGATGCTGATGGAGGCGGGCGCCGGCGTGCTCGGCATCGCCTTCCTGATCAAGGCCGGCATGTGGCCGCTCTGCTTCTGGCTGCCCACCGCCTATAGTGCAGCCGCCGCGCCGGTTGCCGGTGTTTTTGCCATCCTCAGCAAGCTCGGCATCTATGTGATCCTGCGGTTGACCATGCTGCTGTTCGATAGCGGGCCGTCTGCCGGTTTCGGTTCGACGGTGCTGCTCTATGGCGGCATGGCGACGCTGATCTTCGGTACGATCGGCGTGCTGGCGTCGCAGGCGCTCGGCAGGCTTGCCGGCTTTTCGGTGCTCGTGTCATCCGGCACCCTGCTGATGGTTCTCGGCATCAATGACGGCGCCGTTTCTTCCGGCGCGCTTCTCTACCTCGTCAGTTCGACGCTGACGATCAGCGCCTTCTTCATGCTGATCGAACTGGTCGAACGCAGCCAGGATGCAGGCGCCAACGTTCTTGCCGTGACGATGGAAGCCTACGGCGATGCGGATGAAGACGAGCCGGAGGAAGGCGATGGCGTGGCCATGCCCGGAACGATGGCAATCCTCGGCACATGTTTTGCCATGTGCGGGATCCTGCTCTCGGGCCTGCCGCCGCTTTCGGGCTTTATCGCCAAGTTTGCCATGCTTTCGGCAATGATGGGTACCGGCGCGATCGGTGTCCCGCCGACTGCTTCGGTCTGGGCGCTGATCATTCTCGTCATCCTGTCCGGTGTCGCAGCGCTGATTTCGATGACGCGTGTCGGTATCCGTACATTCTGGACCTCGCTGGAAGGCGTCGTGCCCCGGGTTCTCGTCATTGAGATCGTGCCGGTGATGTTCCTGCTGGCGCTGACGCTGTTCCTGACGGTGCAGGCGAATTCGGCGATGCAGTATATGGATACGACGATCCGCTCGCTCAGCAATCCGAGCCTCTATATCGACGCGGTGCGCAATGCGACGGTCGTGCCAGGTGTCGACAGCGGTACAGGGGAGGGCTACTGATGCTTCCCTATCCGATCCTGGCAGTATTCCTGACGCTGATGTGGATGCTGCTCAACAGTTTCACGCTCGGGCACCTGATCCTCGGTACGCTGGTCGCGGTGTTTGCGTCCTGGGCCATGGCATCGCTCAGACCGGACAAGCCGACGCTGAAGAAGTGGTATCTTCTGCCTAAACTGTTCTTCATCGTGCTCTATGACGTTGCCGTCTCGAACATGGCTGTCGCGTGGTTGATCCTGCGGGGGCGGAGAAGGGGGCGCAAGGCCGGTTTTCTGACGATCCCGCTCGAGATCAAGGACCCTACCGCGCTCACCCTTCTGGCGATCATTCTGACAAGCACGCCCGGATCCGTCTGGCTCGAATATGATTCCTACGACGGTTCGATCCTCATGCATGTGCTTGATCTCGATGAAGAGGAGCAGTGGATCGCAACGATCAAGAACCGCTATGAGAAGCTTCTGATGGAGATATTCGCATGAGCGCCGTTATCATCTATACCGCAGTCGCGATCGCTCAATTCATGCTCGTCGTCGCCATGGCTATCGCGGCCGTGCGGATGTTCCGTGGTCCGCGCGCGCAGGACCGGATCATCGGTCTCGACACGATCTATATCAACGCGATGCTGCTGCTCGTGACATTCGGCATCGGCACCGGGCGGGTGATCTATTTCGAGGCGGCGCTGGTGATCGGCCTGCTCGGCTTCGTTTCCACCGTGGCACTGGCAAAATTCCTGATGCGCGGGGAGGTGATCGAATGATCTATCCTGCAGCAGACCTTCCGCTCCCCGTTGCCCTTGCGGTGGCGTTCTTTCTGCTGGTCGGTGCGGCGCTTGCCCTGATCGGCGCAATCGGATTCCTGCGGCTGCCGACCTTTTACGAGCGGCTTCATGCACCGGCGCTCGGCACCAGTTGGGGCATCGGCGGCATCATGCTGGCGTCGATGATCTATTTCACGGTGGCGTCCTCCCGTCTCGTCATCCATGAAATCCTGATCGGCATTTTCGTCACGGTCACCACACCGGTCACCTTCATGCTGCTCGCGCGCGCCGCCCTTCATCGGGACCGCACGGCCCGCAGCCATGGCGTGCCGCGCAAATATCCGATCGGCCCGGAAGAGCGGCCGCGAGAAGACGACGAGCCGCAGGCGTCGTAGTTTCAAAAGACTTGGGCCGGTGCTTCAGGCTGGCTGACGGCAGGGATGGTGCGGGATATGCGGATCGCTGTGTCGGCGTAGTTCACGCCTTGGGTCTGCAGGGCCGTGACCCGGATTGTTGCGGGGTATGTCCCTTTTTTCTGGCGGGGCGCGCCTGGGGTCAATCGCGGCGGAGGCGATGACGATAGTGCTCAAATGGATCGGCACATTCGCGCTGACACTGATGGCCAGCACACGTCCGGCGGTGCTGGCTGCTGCATTCTTCTGATTTTTAGAGAGCTTCCGCGATCGCGGGAACCCTTTGCTCGAGATGATGACGCCTGCAGCCCGAAGGCTTAGAGTTCACGATCAGCGATCTGCTGTTCGATGAGTTCCCGGGCGAGTTCGTGCGTCCCTTCCTCGTCATCGCCTGCCACTTCACTGATCTTGTCCATGGCAGAGAGGTAGATTTCCTTTTCTTCGTCACCGGTCAGTATGCCCTTTTCGACGAGTGCGTCGATCAGAGAGTAAAAAACGGCCGCTGAAGAAATCGTTATAGCCTCAGACATAAGTCTGGCGGATTCGTAAGTCATGCCCGCACCTCAATTATCCGATTCAGAAACACGCACTAAAGGGCGTCCGCGACATTGCTGTGACGTCTCCACTTTGCGGGAGTATTAGCTCCGCGAGCGCTCTTATTTAATGAAAAGTGCTCATTTTTCAGCTTTGAGCAAGCTAGAATGCCAAGCGAGGTTACGCGGTAAGGTTAATTCGAGCAATTCCGAGCTTTGTGGGTATTAGGATACCTTAAAACACTGGAAACTAAAAAGCGGCCGGCCGGATAGTCCGCCAGGCATGTCCTGGTATCTCCCCCCAAGTCTCGTCCCGCGTCGGGGCAACATCTTTTCGATCGGAATGAGGGTATCGATCCGGGCCGCGTCAGCTCCAATAGGCGGCTGCAGTAAAATCACGCTTCTGAAGGCCGCGAGACGTCAGGTGCGTGCGGGCAGCACGGGCCTGATCCGCATGTCCGGCAAACCAGACATGGGCCTTTTCGCAAAGCTCGAGAGCTTCCAGAGCCGGTAGCAGGTCCGAAACGATCGAGACCCTTTGATCGGCTGCGAGTTCGCACAGGTCCTCGCGGCTTGCCTGGATGAATGCCCGGACGTTGCCGGGCGCTTCTTCAAGCATCCGGGTGATGGCCGGCACGGCTGTCTCGTCGCCGAAGAGGAAAAGGTTCTCGCTGTCGGGGCAACCGCCACCGCCGGGGCCGATAATGCCGATCGTTCTTCCGACAGGCTCTTCCGCCACCCAGGTGGATGTCGGACTGCCTTCATGTTCGAAGATGTCGAATTCGAGCCAGTTCTGGCCATGGGCGACAGTGGTGTAAACGGGCCTGTGCAAGGCATCGTCGCCTTCCGGCCAGACGGTGCGGCCGGATGCGGCGATGCGCGGCCAGCAGGGTGGTCGACCCTTGCGGGGAATGAGAAGGCGGAAATGGTAGCTGTCTCCGCCAAAGCGCTCAGCGTCATGCCCTTCGAGGCGTACGCGGGTAAAGCCCGGCGAACGTCTGGTCACCGATACGACCTGCATCAACGACATGCCGGGTGCGAGTGCGCCCTCGGCCACCTCATCCCATTTCGGGCAAAGCAGGCATTCCTCGAACAATTCGGTCAGGCTGCCCTGCAGGGTCTGCAGCAGGCGCTGTTCCGGCGAGGAGATTTCGATCGTCACTCCGGTTTCGTCCGGATAGAGCGTCGCCTTGGAATTCCAGACATGGAAGCAGAAACCGGCTTGCTCCTGTGTCAGAGGGACTTCCCATTCGGCTGCACGTTTCTTCAGCGCATCGATTGCGGCGCCGTTGTCACGGGTAATGCGGCCTCGGGTCTGATGGAGCATGGCGGATTGTCCGGAATGTCTGTCTTGTCCCCGGACTAAAATCATTCATGAGTTATGAAGTCAACTAATGCTGTATCAACTAACGCTAACTGAAACCGTCAATGGTTGTCGATGCTAACGGGCTTGCGGATATCGAGTGCATTGGGTTCGATGCCGCGGATCGATCCGCGAATGCGGCTCTTGCCGATCTCGATCACATGACGCATCGCGGACATCGCTTTGGCGGGATCGCGCGAAGCGATGGCATGGACGATGCGAAGGTGATTTGTCGCTACCTCATCGATCGTTTCCGGCGAGGCGGCGGGCGACGACAGCTGGAAGGAAATCGCCAGCGCCGCCTCGATCAGTGCGCTTGCGGAGCGCATGAACGGGTTGCCGGACATGCGGGCGATGGCAAGGTGGAACTCGAGATCCACCTGGGCGATGGTTTCGGGCGTGTGATTGAGGTTGTCGAATTTGGCGGCGATCGCGTAAAGCGCGACGATATCGTCGCTCGTGGCGCGGGCTGCAGCTGCAGAGGCTGCAGCGGGTTCGAGTGCCAGGCGGATTTCGGCAAGATGTTCAATGAATTCGTAATCCAGCCCGGATTCGAAACGCCAGCCAAGCACATCCGAATCGAAGAAATTCCAGCTTTCGCGTGGCAGGACGCGGGTGCCGACCTTGGCTTTTGCTTCGATCAGCCGCTTGGCGGACAACGTCTTCATCGCCTCGCGCAACACCGTGCGGGATACGCCGAAACGGCTCGAAAGCTCCGCATCTCCGGGCAGGAGGGAGCCTTCCGGTATCTTGCCGGAGACGATCCCGCGTCCGAGCTCGGCCACCACATGGGCGTGGTTGCCGCGTCGCTTTCGGCCGCTGATGGTCGTTTCCAGAAGACCCAAAATCAAACCTCCTTCAATTGTCGCACTGCAAGTCGGCGGTCTGAATACCAGATGATGGTGCGCTGCAATACGATGAATACGAACAACAGGATGCCGATGACGATTTTCGTCCACCAGGAGGAAAGCGTCCCGTCAAAAACGATGTAGGTCTGGATCAGTCCCTGAAGCAGGATGCCAATGAGCGTGCCGGCGACCAGGCCGACGCCACCGGTTAGAAGTGTTCCGCCGATCACTACAGCTGCGATCGCATCGAGTTCGACGCCGACCGTCGCGAGCGAATAACCGGAGGACGTGTAAAGCGTATAGACGATACCGGCGAGGCCGGACAGGAAACCCGACAGGGCGTAGATGCGGATGGTCGTTGCGCCAACCGGCACGCCCATCAGTTCGGCAGACTGGATGTTGCCGCCGATTGCGTAGACATTCGCTCCGAAGCGGGTGCGCGAGGCAACGACGATGCCGACGGCAAACACGATGAGCATCACCATGGCGAGCAGCGTCAGCCGGCCACCGCCCGGGAAGCGGATGTAGAAGCCGAGCATGGTGTCGATGAATTCATGGGTGATCGGCACGGATTGCGTGGAGACGAGGTAAGCGGCACCGCGGGCGAGGAACATGCCGGCAAGTGTTACCACGAAGGGCGGTATCAGCAGATAGCGGATCATCGCGCCCATCAGGCAGCCGAACAGCGTCGATATGACCAGCGCCGCCAGGAAAGCGGTGAGCGGGTGAACGCCGAAGGAGCCGACCATGACGGCGACGAAGACGCTGGTAAAAGCGATCACCGAACCGACCGATAGGTCGATACCGCCGGAGAGGATGACGAAGGTCATTCCGACCGCGGCGATGCCGAGAAAGGCATTGTCGGTCAGAAGGTTGCCGATCACCCGCGTCGACAGCATGTTGGGGAATTGCAGCACACAGAGCCCGTAGGCGATGATGAAGATCGCAAGCGTGGTGACGAAGGGCAGGTTGCGGGCGTGGATCATCGGGTCGCCTCCTTCGTGCCGTGATTAAGCTTGTCGCTGCGCCGGGAGGCCTTGATGAAACCGAAGAGGGTCATGATGGCGGGCGATTGCAGTGTCAGGACCACGATGATGATGCCGGCCTTGATGATGAGGTTGAATTCCGGCGGAAAGCCCGAAACGAGAATGCCGGTATTGATAGACTGGATGATCAGCGCGCCGATCAGCGAGGCGGTGATCGAGAAGCGTCCGCCGTTGAGCGACGTGCCGCCGACAACGACTGCAAGGATGGCGTCGAGTTCCAGCCAGAGGCCGGCATTGTTGGCATCGGCACCGCGAATGTCGGCGGTGACGATCATGCCGGCAATGGCGGCACAGAGGCCGGAAATGGCATAGGCCGAAAAGAGAAGGAAGCGGGCGCGCACGCCGGCAAGGCTCGCCGCGCGGCGGTTGATGCCGGTTGCCTCGATGAGGAAGCCGAGAGCGGTGCGGCGCATCAGCAGGCCGATGACGAGTGCGGTTCCGACCCAGAGATAGATCGGGATCGGGATGCCGGCCAAGGCGCCCGAGCCGAGTGCGGCAAACGTATCGTCGTTGAAGGTGAGGATCACGCCCTCGGTGATCAGCTGGGCGATGCCGCGACCGGCGACCATCAGGATCAGGGTGGCGATGATCGGCTGGATATCGAGGACGGCGACGAGCACGCCGTTCCACAGACCGCAGGCGATGCCGACGCCGAGAGAGACGGCGATCACGACCGGCAGTGGGTAGCCGTCGGTGATCAATGTGGCGGCTACAGCGCCGCAAATGGCGATCACGGCGCCGATCGAAAGGTCGATACCGCGTGTCGCGATCACCAGTGTCATGCCGACCGTGAGGAGAGCAACGGGCGCGGCACGAACCAGAATGTCGATCAGACTGCCGTAGAGCCGACCGTTCTGGACGGATATCGTCAGGAAGCCGGGCGCCATGAGGCTGATAAGGCCGAGAATGATGGCCAGTGCGATAAGCTGCGGTGCCAACCGGCGCAGGCGGCGGGTCAACCAGGTCATCACGCAGCCTCCGTTTCGCCGGTGCCGGCAATGGCGCGGATGATGCCGTCGGTGGTCAGCTGGCGGCCTGAAAGTTCGGCGACGTGGCGGCGGTCGGACAGCACGATGACGCGATGCGCTACCGCCGTGAGCTCTTCCAGCTCGGAGGAAATGACAATCAGCGACATGCCTTGCGAACACAGCCTTTCGATCATTTTCAGGATTTCCGCATGGGCGCCGATATCGATGCCGCGGGTTGGTTCGTCGAGGATGAGAAGGCGCGGGTCCGTCGCCAGCCAGCGGGCGAGGATCGCCTTCTGCTGGTTGCCACCGGAGAGGAATTTTATCGGCCGTTCGCGATCGGCGGGGCGGATGTCTAGCGATTTGATGAAACTGTCGGCCAGTTTCCGCTTGGCTGCAGAGGATATCGGCCGCATCCAGCCGCGCCGCGCCTGCAATGCCAGCGCGATGTTGTCAGCCACGGACAAATCTCCGACGATGCCATCCGTCTTGCGCTCTTCCGGACAGAAACCGAAACGGTTGGCGATCGCTGCTTCCGGAGACGTGATGTTGACTTGTTCGCCATCAATCGTGGCAGTGCCGCTGTCGGCCCGGTCGATGCCGAACAGGAGGAAAGCGGTCTCGCTGCGGCCCGAGCCGAGCAGGCCTGCAATGCCGACGACTTCGCCCGGCCTGATATCGAGATCGAAGGGTGCTACGCTGCCTTTCTTGCCGTAGTTCTGGAATTGAATAGAGGGCGCGCCACGATCGTCGATCGTTTCCGGCTCGGCCTGGTGATCGCGGGTGATGTGCTGCAGCTCGCGGCCGAGCATCATCGAGATCAGATCAAGACGCGGCAGCTCGGAAATCGCGCGGCTGCCAACCAGGCGGCCGTTGCGCAAGACCGTGACGCGGTCGGCGATCTCGTAAACCTGATCGAGGAAATGGGTGATGATGACGATGCCGACGCCGTCCTCGCGCAATTGCCGCAGAACGGTGAAAAGGCCTTTCACCTCGTTTGCATCTAGGCTTGCCGTCGGCTCGTCGAGAACCAGAACCTTGCCGGATAAATCGACTGCGCGGGCGATCGCGATGATCTGGCGGATCGCGACGGAGTAGGACGAGAGCAGTGCGTCGACATCGATATGGAGACCGTATCGTTCGAGCAGAGCTTTGGAGCGATTGCGCATGGCGCGCCGGTCGATCATGCCGAAGCGGCGCGGCTGGCGGCCGAGAAACAGGTTTTCCGCCACCGTCAGGTTCTCCAGAAGATTGACCTCCTGATAGACGGTGCCGATGCCGAGCGCCTGGGCTTCCCCGACCGTGTCGGGATGAATCTCGCTGCCCTGAAGGGAAATGATACCCCGGTCACGGCGGTAGACGCCGGTGAGGATCTTGATCAGCGTCGATTTTCCGGCGCCATTTTCTCCGAGAAGCGCATGGATCTCACCGGCCTGAAGCGTGAAATCGACGTCATCGAGAGCCGGGATGCCGAAGAATGATTTGCCGATGCCTCGGGCTTCCAGAAGAGCGTGTGGTGCTGACATGTCTGCGTCCCGCATGCTGAAGGGAGCCGAAGCGGCAGGCCGCCGCTTCGGTCATGTTCAATGTCCGGCCGCAATGGCCGGACGGCGGGAGATCAGTAGCCGAGGCCCTTCTTGGCTTCGTAGACCTTCATCGGGTCATCGGCTGCCGTGTAGAGCTTGGATTCCGTCTGGATCCACTTCGGCGGCTCTTTCTTGTCCTTCAGATAGGCTTCCAGCGCATCAAAGGCGGGACCGGCCATGTTCGGCGTCAGTTCGACGGTCGCATTGGCTTCACCCTTGGCCATGGCCTGGAAGATATCCGGAACCGCATCGATCGAGACGATCTTGATGTCGGTGCCCGGCTTCAGGCCGGCTTCCTTGATCGCCTGGATGGCGCCGACGGCCATGTCGTCGTTGTGGGCGTAAACGGCACAGATATCCTTGCCGCCGCCTTCGGCCTTGATGAAGCTTTCCATGACTTCCTTGCCCTTGGTACGGGTGAAGTCACCGGTCTGCGAGCGCACGATCTTGATGTTGGAGGCGGCCTTGATGCCTTCTTCGAAACCCTTCTTGCGGTTGATGGCCGGCGAAGAGCCGGTCGTGCCCTGAAGCTCGACGACCTTGCAGTCCTTGGAACCGACATCCTTGGCAAGCCATTCGCCGGCGACCTTGCCTTCGAAGACCTGATCGGAGGTCACGGCCGTCAGATAGAGATCCTTCGGTGATTCGATCTCGCGGTCGAGAAGAATGACCGGGATCTTTTCTTCCTTGGCTTCCTTCAGAACCGCATCCCAGCCGGTGGCGACCACCGGTGCGATCAGGATGGCATCGACGCCTTGGGCGATGAAGCCGCGGATAGCCTTGATCTGGTTTTCCTGCTTTTGCTGGGCGTCAGCAAATTTCAGCGTAACGCCACGTTTTTCGGCTTCCTGCTTGGTCACGGTCGTTTCGGCTGCGCGCCAGCCGGATTCAGATCCGATCTGCGAGAAGCCGACTGTCAGTGATTGTGCAGAAACGCCGGATGCAAGAGTTGCAAAAATAGCGGCAGCAGTTGCCGCGACGAGAGCTTTTTTCATCTTAATCCTCCCAGAGATGATGAAGCAAACTGGCGAGGCAAGGATTGGCATATAATAATACTTTTTCAACCCCCAATTTCATAAGTCGCTGAAAAATCGATCAAGCCGTCGAAAACTCTAGAGAATTGCGAGTATTGCTTCCTCGAATAGCCTAAAAATTGACCAATGCCGATTTACCTTTACGGAAAAAGACATTCTTGACATCCGCGGCGCAAATCCAATAGTCGTATTTTTGAAAGACGTCAGGTCCACAACCTGATGGGAGGAAGGCATGGCCTGTGGAGGCGCCATGTCAATTCAGACAAAATGGATGACGGAATCGATGCTGAGAATTCTGCAGATTGCTGATGATGCGGGCGCGATCAAGGTTGTTGCGTGGGATGGAGAAGGTTCCGGTCGTGTCGTAAATGGCGCCACGTCGACCTATGATCTGGCGATGCAGGCGATTGCTGGCGGCCGCAGCCTTTCGGACCAGATCGAAGCGCTCGGCTATGGTGCAGATATCGACGTCGAGGCGGCGGCACGCGATGGCCGTGTCGGCCTGCCCATTTCACATCCCGATCCTGCTCATTTCATCGTTGCCGGCACAGGTCTGACGCACCTCGGTTCCGCCGACGGTCGTGACAAGATGCACAAGGCGGCCCAGGCGGAAGATAAGCCGACCGATTCGATGCGCATGTTCCTGTCGGGCGTCGAAGGCGGCAAGCCCGCTCCGGGCCAGGTCGGTGCGCAGCCGGAATGGTTCTACAAGGGCAATGGTTCGCAGCTCAAAGCCACAGGTGCTGATCTCGTCTCGCCTTCCTTCGCGCTCGATGGCGGCGAAGAGCCGGAGCTCGCCGGCATTTATCTCATCGGTCCGGACGGCACGCCATTCCGCGTCGGCTTCTGTCTTGCCAATGAATTCTCCGACCATGTGACCGAGAAGGGCAACTATCTCTGGCTTGCGCATTCCAAGCTGCGCCAGGCGTCGCTCGGGCCGGAGCTTCTGATCGGCGATCTGCCGGATCATGTCGAAGGCACTTCGCGCATTCGCCGCGGCGATCAGGTAATCTTCGAAAAGCCCTTCCTGTCGGGCGAAGCCAACATGTCGCACTCGATCGCCAATCTCGAATACCATAACTTCAAATACGACATCTTCCGCGCGCCCGGCGACCTGCACGTTCATTTCTTCGGTACGGCTACCTTGTCCGTCTCGCACGGCATCAAGACCGAAGAAGGTGATGTGTTCGAGATCGATGCTGCGCCCTTCAAGCTGCCGCTCGTCAACCGTCTGACCGTCGCCGCGGCGATGTCGGTTGACGTGCGCAAGCTTTAAGGAAAATTGACATGAGTAAAATTCGTCTCGGCATCGTCGGATTGGGAAAGATCGCCAGAGATCAGCATCTCGGTGCGATCGAAGCGACCGACGGTATCGAACTGACGGCTGTCGCCAGCCGTAACGCCAATCTGGATGGCGTCAATTGTTTCCACGACATCGATGGCATGCTGGCATCCGGCGTGGAGCTGGATGCTATCTCTCTCTGCACACCGCCCCAAGGCCGTTTCGCGCAGGCGAAGGCCGCAATCGAGGCCGGCAAGCATGTGATGCTGGAAAAGCCTCCGGGTGCTACGCTGTCGGAAGTCTTCGCGCTGGAAAAAATGGCGAAGGCCAAGGGGCTGACCCTGTTTTCCACCTGGCACTCGCGCAGTGCCGCCGCGGTAGAGCCGGCGCGAGCGCTGCTTGCCAAGCGCAAGATCAAGAGCGCTTCGGTTGCCTGGAAGGAAGACGTGCGTCACTGGCATCCGGGCCAGGCCTGGATCTGGGAGCCGGGCGGTCTCGGCGTGTTCGATCCGGGCATCAATGCCCTGTCGATCGTGACCCGCATCATGCCGGAGACGTTCCACCTTACCCATTCGAACCTGACCATTCCGTCCAATCGCGCTGCACCGATCGCCGCCAAGCTGACGTTCGAAACCGCGTCCGGCCTGCCGATCGAGGCTGAATTCGACTGGCGCCAGACCGGTCCGCAGACCTGGGATATTCGCGTCGAGACGGAAGAAGGCTCGGTCGTGCTGACCCATGGCGGCAGCCGGCTGATCGTCGATGGAGAGGCGCAGATCGTCGAGGAAGATCGAGAATACCGCAATCTCTACCGGGATTTCGTTGCTCTCGTCTCCAGGGGCGCGAGCGACACCGATTTTTCGCCGCTGGTGCATGTGGCCGACGCCTTCATGCTTGGCCGGCGCATCGAAACTGAAGCATTCGAGGACTGAAAATGGCAGATCACGGCAAAACCCCGTCCACCGAGATTGCAACCACGGCAAAGCGCAAACTTCGTTCGCGCGCCTGGTTCGACAATCCGGACAATGTCGACATGACGGCGCTCTATCTGGAGCGCTACATGAACTTCGGTCTCAGCCAGGCCGAACTTCAGTCGGATCGTCCGATCATCGGCATCGCGCAGACCGGTTCCGACCTGTCGCCCTGCAACCGCCATCATCTCGAACTCGCCAATCGCCTGCGCGAAGGCATCCGCGAAGCTGGCGGTATCGCCATCGAGTTTCCGGTCCATCCGATCCAGGAAACCGGCAAGCGTCCGACCGCAGGCCTTGACCGCAACCTTGCCTATCTCGGCCTTGTCGAAGTTCTCTACGGTTACCCGCTCGACGGCGTCGTTTTGACGATCGGTTGCGACAAGACCACGCCGGCCTGTCTCATGGCGGCGGCCACCGTGAACATTCCGTCGATCGCCCTTTCCGTCGGTCCGATGCTGAACGGCTGGTTCCGTGGCGAGCGTACCGGTTCGGGCACGATCGTCTGGAAGGCACGCGAACTGCTGGCCAAGGGCGAGATCGACTATGCCGGTTTCGTCAAGCTGGTCGCATCGTCCGCTCCGTCGACCGGCTACTGCAACACGATGGGCACGGCGACCACGATGAACTCGCTTGCCGAAGCGCTCGGCATGCAGCTTCCGGGCTCGGCCGCCATTCCGGCGCCTTACCGTGACCGCCAGGAAGTCTCCTATCTGACCGGCCTTCGCATCGTCGAAATGGTCAAGGAAGACCTGAAGCCCTCCGACATCCTGACCAAGGACGCCTTCGTCAACGCCATCCGCGTGAACTCGGCGATCGGCGGCTCGACCAATGCGCCGATCCACCTCAACGCGCTTGCCCGCCATATCGGCGTGGAACTGACCGTCGACGACTGGCAGACCTATGGCGAAGAAGTTCCGCTTCTCGTCAACCTGCAGCCGGCCGGTGAATATCTCGGCGAGGACTATTATCACGCCGGTGGCGTTCCGGCCGTCGTCAACCAGCTGATGGGCCAGGGCCTGATCAAGGAAGACGCGATGACGGTCAACGGCAAGACGATCGGTGAGAACTGTCGTGGCGCAATCATCGAGGATGACAAGGTCATCAAACGCTATGACGAGCCGCTGAAGGCGCGCGCCGGTTTCCGCGTGCTGCGCGGCAACCTGTTCTCGTCGGCGATCATGAAGACCAGCGTCATCTCGCCGGAATTCCGCGAGCGCTATCTGTCGAACCCGAACGATCCGGAAGCCTTCGAAGGCAAGGCCGTGGTGTTCGACGGTCCGGAGGATTATCATCACCGTATCGACGATCCGTCGCTCGAGATCGACGAACATACCGTTCTGTTCATGCGCGGCGCCGGCCCGATCGGTTATCCGGGTGCTGCGGAAGTCGTCAACATGCGTGCGCCGGACTATCTCTTGAAGCGCGGCATCAGCTCGCTCGCCTGTATCGGCGACGGTCGCCAGTCCGGCACGTCCGGCAGCCCGTCGATCCTCAACGCTTCCCCGGAAGCGGCGGCAGGCGGTGGTCTGGCACTTCTTAAGACCGGCGACCGGGTTCGTATCGACCTTGGTCGCGGCGAAGCGAATATCCTGATCTCCGACGACGAGCTTTCCGCGCGTCGCCGCGAGCTGGAGGCCAATGGCGGCTATCAGTATCCCAAGCATCAGACGCCCTGGCAGGAAATCCAGCGCGGTATCGTCGGACAGATGGAGACCGGTGCGGTTCTTGAGCCGGCTGTCAAATACCAGCGCATCGCGCAGACCGAAGGTCTGCCGCGCGACAATCACTGACCTTTAAAGGCAAACGTCCTTTTTGAGGTCGTGAGGGAGGCGAGGAGCCTCCCGAAACCAACTCGGCGGCTCGTTGGGAGCCGCCGTTACGGAGGAGTGTACGATGAAATTATTTAAATTGCTTGCTTCGGCGGCGGTCCTGGCTTCCATGGCCTTCGCTGCTCCTGCCTTCTCGCAGGAAAAGGGCCTTGTCGGTGTTGCCATGCCGACCAAGTCCTCCGCCCGCTGGATCGCGGACGGCGACAACATGATCAAGGTTCTGCAGGAGCGCGGCTACAAGACCGATCTCCAGTACGCGGAAGACGATATTCCGAACCAGCTCTCCCAGATCGAAAACATGATCACCAAGGGCGCCAAGGTGCTCGTGGTTGCCTCGATCGACGGCACGACGCTGTCCGACGTGCTTGCCCAGGCGCATACTGCCGGCATCAAGGTCATCGCTTATGACCGCCTGATCCGCGACACCCCGAATGTCGACTATTACGCAACCTTCGACAACTTCCAGGTCGGCGTTCTGCAGGCGACCACTCTGGTCAAGGCTCTCAAGGCCGATACCGAAAAGGGCCCGTTCAACATCGAACTGTTCGGCGGTTCGCCGGACGACAACAATGCCTATTTCTTCTATGACGGCGCCATGAGCGTGCTGCAGCCGCTGATCGACAAGGGCACCCTCGTCGTCGGTTCCGGCCAGACCGGCATGGACAAGGTCGCGACCCTTCGCTGGGATCCGGCAACTGCCCAGGCTCGTATGGACGCAATCCTCTCCTCGACCTATTCCGACAAGAAACTGAACGCCGTTCTGTCTCCTTATGACGGTATCTCGATCGGCATCCTGTCGTCGGTCAAGGGCGTCGGTTACGGTTCCGGCGACATGCCGATGCCGTTCGTTTCCGGTCAGGACGCGGAAGTTCCGTCGGTCAAGTCGATCATTGCCGGCGAACAGTATTCGACCATCTTCAAGGACACCCGTGACCTCGCAAAGGTAACGGTCGACATGGTGGACGCCGTCATGAGCGGCAAGGAGCCTGAGGTCAACGATAGCAAGACCTACAATAACGGCGTCAAGGTCGTCCCGTCCTACCTCTTGAAGCCGGTTGCCATCGACAAGACCAATGTCGATCTCCTGGTCAAGAGCGGTTACTACACCGAAGACCAGATCAAGTAATCATTCCGGCCGCGCGGCGTTTCTCGTCGCGCGGCTTCTTCATATTGGGAGTCGTCATGCTTGATCCCGTATTATCTGCGGCGGAAAATCCGCCTATTCTCGAAATGCGGGGCATTTCGAAGAGTTTTGGCGCCGTAAAGGCGCTTTCCGATGTCAGCTTCACCGTCAGGGAAGGCGAAATTCACGCGCTCGTCGGCGAAAACGGTGCCGGCAAGTCGACACTGATGAAGGTCCTGTCGGGTGTCTACCCGTATGGGTCCTATGAAGGATCGATCCTTTTCGGCGGTGAAGAGCGGCATTTCCGCGACATCAACGACAGCGAAAAGCTCGGCATCATCATCATTCACCAGGAGCTTGCGCTCATTCCGCTGATGTCGATCGCCGAAAATATCTTTCTGGCGAACGCGCCATCTAAATTCGGCGTGATCGACCGCGATACACGCTATGTTCGCACCAAGGAACTGCTCGCCAAGGTCGGCCTGACCGAAGCACCGGAAACGCTCATTACCAATCTCGGCGTCGGCAAGCAGCAGCTCGTCGAAATCGCCAAGGCGCTGTCGAAGGATGTGCGCCTGCTGATCCTCGACGAGCCGACCGCGTCGCTCAACGAGACGGATAGTGCCGCCCTTCTCGAACTGCTGAAGGAATTCCGTCGGCACGGCATTACCTCGATCATGATCAGCCACAAGCTGAACGAGATCACCGAGGTCGCCGACCGCATCACCGTCCTGCGCGACGGCCGCACTGTCGGCACGCTCGATTGTCATGAGGGTGCCGTCGACGAGGACGAGATCGTGCGCCGGATGGTGGATCGCGATCTCGAAAGCCGTTATCCGGCCCGCACGCCGAAGATCGGTGACGTGATTTTCGAAGTCGAAAACTGGTCGGTCTATCATCCGCAGCATTCACACCGGCAGATGGTCAAGAATGTCTCGATGAAGGTCAGGGCCGGCGAAGTCGTCGGCATCTCGGGCCTGATGGGCGCCGGCCGCACGGAATTCGCCATGAGCGTCTTCGGGCGGGCCTATGGCCGCGATATTACCGGCACCGTAAAGGTTCACGGCAAGGAGGTCGACACCTCGAACGTGCACCGCGCGATCAAGGCGGGCCTGGCATACGTCACCGAAGACCGCAAGCAGCTTGGCCTGATCCTTGCCGAAGACATTCGCAAGAATATCTCGCTCGCGCATCTCGGTGGTGTCTCGGCCAGCGGCGTCATCGACGATATCAGAGAAATGAAGGTGGCGCAGGAATTCCGCACCCGCATGCGGATCCGCAGCCACAACGTCTATCAGGAAACCGGCAAACTTTCGGGCGGCAACCAGCAGAAGGTGGTGATCGGCAAGTGGCTTGCCACCGGGCCGCGCGTCATCCTGCTCGACGAGCCGACCCGTGGGGTCGATGTCGGCGCCAAATCCGACCTGCATCACCTCATTGCCAAGCTCAAGCAACAGGGGGCGGCGATCATCATGGTCTCGTCCGAACTGCCCGAAGTCTTGGGTGTCGCCGATCGCATCGTCGTCATGTGCGAAGGCCGCTCGGTCGGCGAACTGAAGCGCGGCGCTACCGAAGAAGACGTCATGGCGCTGGCCTTCGGTGAAAATCACCGCCGCGCTGGCCCGCTCCGAGCCGAGCGCAGGGCTGCTCCTTCCGTCGGGCAGTTCTCCATGGAGGCCACCACGTGATGTCAGCCGCTTCTCCCTCCATTCCTAAATATCTCGACCGGGTAGAAGGATGAATTGACATGATTTCCTCCCGCAATCTCGCCTTGAAGAAGATTCTTGACCTTTCGCCGCTGATCCTTCTGGTGACTCTCATGGCGATTTTCGCCGTCGTCGATCCGCGCGTCGTGTCCGGCCAGAGCCTGATCAACATCGTCTCGCAGGCAACCCCGATCGCAGTCCTTGCAATCGGTGCGCTGATCGTCCTTTTGACCGGCGGCATCGATCTGGCGGCTGGGGTCGGAGTTGCCTTCTGCGCCGTCCTGATCGCAAGCCTCATCGATTCGGGTTTCGGCCTGCCGGGGTCGCTTGCGATCGGTCTTGCGGTGATGCTGACGGTCGGTCTCGTCAACGGCATCGTCATTTCGCTGCTCAAAATCCCGCCTTTCGTCACCACGCTGGCGGCCATGGTCGTGCTGCAGGGAGCAACCCTTGCCGTCGCTTCCAAGGGCGTGCTGATGCTGAAGGATCCGACGCTCCGCTTCATCGGCATCGAGCGCAGTTTCGGCATTCCCCATGTGATCTTCGCCACGCTTGCGATTGTCATTGCCGCGGCCGTCCTGATGCGTCTGACCCGCTTCGGTCTGCGCACCTATGCGCTGGGATCGGACGCCGGGGCGGCGGAACTCGCGGGCATCCCGGTGACCCGCCATACGATCCTGATCTACACCGCGTCGGGCCTGTTCGTCTTCCTCACCGCAGTGGTCATGATCAGCCGCGTGCCGGTGGTGACACCGAACATCGGCGGTACTTCGCTGCTGCTCGATGCGATCGCTGCGGCCGTACTGGGCGGCACCAGCATCTTCGGTGGTCGAGGTACCGTCTGGGGGACAGTCGTCGGTGCGCTCATCGTCAGCCTGCTGACCACGGCGCTGCGCATCTTCGGCACCGATCCGTCAAGCCTCGAACTCTACAAGGGCGCTATCATCATGGCGGCACTTCTGGCCGATACCGGCATGACCTATGCCAAGGCCCGGCTGCTGGAGCCGGCGCGATGAGCCAGCCCATGAACGATCCCTTTGCGAAAGGCCCGTCTTCTTTTGCCTGGATGACTTCACCGGATGCAGCACGTCTAGTCGGTGATGGGATCAGGCGGCCGGTGGCCCTGTTGCCGACCGGTGCCGTGGAGCAACACGGCCCGCACCTGCCGATGGGCCTCGATATCTGGCTTGCCACGGCCGTCGCCCATGCCGCGGCCGAGGGGGAGCAGAGCGTGCGGGTCTGCGAACCCTTCGCCTATGGTTCGTCGCAGCATCACCGTGCTTTCACCGGTACGATGAGCCTCAGTCCGCAGACCTTTATCGCAGTGCTCGTCGATCTTTGCACGTGCCTGTGGGAGGATGGCTTTCTGCCTGTGGTCATCAACGGGCATGGTGGCAATCGCGCGGCGATCCAGGTGGCGATCACGACGCTTGGCCGTCAGGGCGTGGTTTCGGCAGGTTTTTCCTATTTCGACCTGATCGCCGACACCGCTTCAAAGATCCTGCCGGACCATGCCGGCGGAACCGGGCATGCCTGCGCGCTGGAAACCTCCCTGATGATGCATGTCATCCCGGAAAGTGTGCGCGAAAGCCTGATCCCCGAAGGTGGAACGCCGCCGTCATGGCCCGATCCGCATCTCTATGCTGGGCCGGCCGTCACCGTATGGCGGCCATTCGAACAGATCCGCGACAATGGTGTCATCGGCACGCCTTCGGACGCTTCGCGCGAGGCCGGCGAACATCTGTTTACCGCGGCCGTGCGCCGCAGCCGGGAAACCATACTCAAGATCCAATCGGAATACGGTCAAAGGAGCATCCCATGACGGTCCAGTTCAAATCCTCTCTCGACGGTCCCAATCTGCGCGGGATGCCCATCGTCGGTGAGCCGTCCACGGACCTTCGTGTCGGCATCAACCGCATCGGCTCGCAATGGCTTCCGGGCAGTTCGGGAAAATTCCTGAAGATCGACAGTCCCTCGACGGGCGAGGAACTCGGCTATCTTGCGCTTTCCAACCGCGCCGATGTCGGTCGTGCCGTCGAGGCGGCCGACGCCGCCCGTCCGCTGATCTCCAAGATGGGCGTTTTCCAGCGCGCGGCGTTGTGCATGAAGATCGCCGACGCGATCGACCGTCGCACCGACGAGCTTGCGCGTCTCCTCTGCCTTGAGCAGGGCAAACCGTTCCATAGCGAAGCAAAGGCTGAAGTGGGCGCCGCCTCGCTTGGTTTCCGCAATGCTGCAGAGCAGATGAAGTGGCTGGAAACGGCTGCCTTTCCGGTGGCGGATGCCAACAAGCGGGCCTTTTCCTTCCTGCAGCCAAAGGGCGTACTCGCGATCATCACGCCGTGGAATTTTCCGCTTGGCCTGCCGTGCCTCTACTATCTCGGACCGGCCGTCGCGACCGGCAACACGGTCGTCTGGATCCCGGCGCCGACCACCTCGCTGATTGCGGTGGCGTTGATGGAATGCATGATCGAGGCCGGCCTTCCCGATGGCGTCATAAACCTGGTGCTCGGTGACGGTGCCGAAGTGGGTGACGAGGCCGTCATCCATCCCGGCACGCATGCGATCGGCTTTACCGGCAGCTCCGTCACCGGCGGTATCATCGCCCGCCGCGGCGCAGGCAAGCCGCTGTTGCTGGAGATGGGCGGAAACGGCCCGACCATCGTTCTCCCGGATGCCGATATCGACCTTGCCGCCGAGCTCGTGGGCGCCGGCTGCTTTGCCAATGCCGGCCAGATCTGCACCGCGACCGAACGCATTCTGGTGCACAAGTCGGTCCATGATCGCTTCGTCGAGGGACTGATCAAGGCCGCCGAAAAGGTGCGCATGGGCGATCCCTTCGATCCGTCGACGACGATGGGGCCTGTCAACAACGCCACCGCTCTGGACAAGATGCTGGAGCACATGAACGACGCTTTCGCGCGCAAGGCCGATGTGCTGAAGGGTGGCCGGATTGCCGAAGGAATGCCGACCAATCTCTATTTCGAGCCGACCGTCGTGACCGGCCTCACCCGCGACAGCCTGCTCAACATGGAAGAGTCCTTCGGCCCCGTGGCCCCGGTCCTGACCTTCGAGACCGACGAGGAAGCGCTCGAACTTGCTGCTTCCAGCCCCTATGGGCTCAATGCCGCGGTCTTCACCAATTCCATCAAGCGGGCCTTCTTTTACACGGAAAGCCTCCGTTGCGGCATCGTCAATGTCAACGAGAAGAGCTGCTACTGGGAGCCGCATATCCCGGCCGGCGGCGCTGCCGGCACCAATAGCGGGCTTGGCCGAACCGGCGGCCGCCACACGCTGATGGAGATGTGCGATCTCAAGACCATGACGATCGATATTACCCGCTGACAGCCGTTTTGATGCCGGCGCAATTCGTCCGGCAAAGCATCGAGAGGAATATACCATGACCATTATCAGACACGGACTTGGCGAGGGCCGCGGTTCGGGCGGCCGCAAGCTTCCTTTTGCCAAGGCGGTCGAGGCAGGCGGCTGGCTTCATGTTTCCGGCCAGACACCGATGCGTGACGGCGAAGTCGTCGGCAGCGGCATTGTCGAACAAGCCAGGATCGCGATCGAGAACATGCTGACCATCGTCAAGGATGCCGGATACGAGCCGTCTGACATCGTTCGCGTCGGCGTCTGGGTCGACGACGCACGCGACTTCTGGAGCTTCAACGGTGTGTTCGAGCAATATTTCGGCGACAACCCGCCGGCGCGCTGCTGCGTGGAGTCGCGCATGGTCGTCGACTGCAAGGTCGAGGTGGACTGCATTGCTTACAAAGCGCCCTGAACGGTCCCTTCCAGATCAACATTCCCAAACGGCTCCCTGAGGACTGACATGCGCGCTGCGGACACCATTCATGCGGATTATATCATCGTGGGAGGAGGATCCGCGGGCTGCGTGCTCGCCTCCCGGCTCACCGAAAACCCGGCTACGCGTGTGATCCTGCTGGAGGCCGGCATGGATGCGGCCCGTCCGGAGGACTTTCCGGATCTTGCCAACCCCTATCCGGGTGTCGCCTATTCCAACCCGCGCTATACCTGGAATCTGAAGGCCTCCTATCCCTACACCGGTTCCAACAGGCCCGAGGCCAAGGCCTCCCGCTATGAACAGGCCCGCGTACTGGGTGGCGGCTCGGCCATCAACGGTATCGGCGCCAATCGCGGTGCTCCCCACGACTATGACGAATGGAGTGAGATGGGGGTCGATGGCTGGTCCTGGGAGGACTGCCTGCCCTATTTCAAGAAACTCGAGCGCGACCTCGACTTCGATAACGAGTTGCACGGCCAGACCGGTCCATTTCCAATCCGCCGACGCGGGGAGGTTTTATGGACGCCATTCACTCGAGCCATGCTGGCGATCTGCGAGAAGAAGGGTATCCCATTCCTGCCCGACCAGAACGGCGTGTGGCAGGAAGGCCTGTTCGAAATGGCCGTTAACATGGACGAGAAGGCCCGTCGCGTCAGTACCGCCTGGGCCTATCTGACGCCGGAGGTTCGTCGCCGCCGCAATCTCGATATCCGCACGGAAACCACGGTATCGCGACTGCTGGTCGAACAGGGCAGGGCGACCGGCGTCACGGTGCTTCGAGCAGGTGTCAGGGAAGAGCTTCGCGCGGCGCGCGTCGTGCTCTCTGCCGGCGCGCTTGCCTCGCCCGCCATGCTGATGCGATCCGGCATCGGTCCTGCCGCACATCTTGTCGATTGCGGCATCGAAGTGCTGCGCGATCTACCGGGTATCGGCCAGAACCTGATGGAGCATCCCTCCGCCGGCCTCGTGCCTTTCCTGAAGCCCGCAGCTCGCCAGAAAGGCGTGCCGGACTATCACATTCCCATCGGTTACCGTTTCTCATCCGGCGTCGAAGGCTGCCCGGAGGGAGATATGCATATGAATTTCGTCACGCGCGCCGCCTGGCACCCGGTCGGGCGTCAGCTCGGCTCAGTTTTCTTCTGGGTCAACAAGTCCTATTCGCGTGGCCAGCTTTTGCTTGACCCGGCCTCGCCGGATGCCTCGCCGCGTATCGATTTTCGCATGCTTTCCGACCGACGTGATCTCGTTCGCCTCGCAGATGCCTTCGAACGTGCGGTGCGCCTGACATCCGATCCCAGCCTCGGTTCAGTCGTATCCGGTGTCTATGCCGGCGGCATGTCGGAGATCGGCAAACTGTTCTCGAAACCGTCACGCCTTGGCGCTGCCGTCACAGCGGTCGGTGCGGTCGGTCTCGATGCGATCGGCAGCCTGCGGGAGAAGGTCTTTCCGCATATGCTTGCCAACTATGACGACCCTAAGCGGCTTGCCGGCAACCGTGCCGAACTCGAGGCCTATATTTCCGAAGTTGTCGGTGGGGTCTGGCATCCGTCCGGCACCTGCCGCATGGGGAGCGAAGGTGACCGAATGGCGGTCACCGATGCATCGGGCAAGGTGCGGGGAGTGGAAGGTCTCTATGTCTGCGACGCCTCGATCATGCCGACCATTCCTTGCGCAAACACAAATCTTCCGACAATCATGATGGCCGAAAAAATTGCGGACACTCTCAAAGAAAGAGTGTCGTGACCGGATCACTCCGGAACATCCATCGCAGGACTGCGGTCTTCGAGAATGACGGCGAGATAGCAGAAGCCAACGGCGACGCGGATATATGTGAAGTCGGCCACCGGGACCATGTCAGACCGCGCCGGGATCACATTGCGCTGGAGGTTCGGATAGATCGGCGAATCGTGGTTGCCATTCGTCGTGCGAACATAAAGCTTGCGAGGTTTGATCCCGAGGCCATTGGCACGCACGACGCGGACAACACGCTTGTGATTGACGAGGTGGCCTCTCCGCTGAAGCCCGTGCGTTACGCGTCGATATCCGTAGCAAGGCGGCTCGTTCTGGATATCCTCGATGATTGCAACGAGCTCATGGTCGCCGAGATTTAAAGCTTTTGCCGTCGATCGGTAATAGTAAGTGCTCCTCGGGAGGCCGATCATTTTGCATGCCCGTCTGACATAGCAGGTCGGGACCGCTGATGGTGGAGGAGCTCACTCTGTGGCCGGCGATCGGCTGGCGCGGTGTTTTTTACCCCGTCCAGCGCCATGGTGAGCTGGGCGACCTTGCGTTCAGGCGCGGCAATATGGGCCTCGTACTCGGCAATGACGCTGGCTTCAACCTCCTTATCGTTCAGTTCGCCGCGATGGAACTGCGCCAACCATACTGAAGATTTGCCGAAACGCCGTATTTCAGCTGTGCGCCGCGCCGTCCGGTGACGCCGTTTCAGATATCCTGGCAAAGCCGCAACTTGAACGGCGTCGAATGCCGACGATATGGACCGCGGGACTTCATGAGCCTTCTCCGATTGGGCCCCGCAGAGTCAATCAGTTTTGTATCGCCGCAAAAGATGCGGCCAATATTGCCAATGCTCAAGCCGGCGCTTTATTTTTACACATTATGGACTTGTATCCATAATGTAGACATTCGAGTGGAGGTAATCATGGATGATCGATCTCAAACTCTGGAAACGATTGGTCTCGATACGGAAGCGATCCGCCGCATGCCGTACCAACACCCACACCTGAAGGAATGCTGCCGGACCTGGCCGTCCCCAATGCCATTCGACTAGACGATCGGATTTGGGTGCCGCAGTCGGAAAATGTCTGGTTTCGCCCGCCGTGTCTCAACCTCTCCGCCGGTTACTGGATGAACCTGCTCAAGGTTCGCAAATCCGGCGTCTTGAGCCGCCATCGGCATCCCGGTCCGGTCCATGCGATGGTGCTGAAAGGTAGCTGGCGGTATCTCGAGCATGATTGGGTCGCGACCGAAGGCTCCTATGCATTCGAACCGCCCGGCGAAATTCATAGATTGGTCGTCGATGAAGGCGTCGGGGAAATGATCACCTATTTCCAGGTGAACGGCTGCATGTATTACGTCGATCCCTGGGGCAACAATAATGGTTACGAGGACGTCTTTACCAGGATCGACATGTGTCGTGCGCATTACGAAGAAGTTGGACTGGGACGGGACTATCTCGAACCGTTCATTCACTGACAGGGAAGCGGGCCACGCCCGATACGACCTCAACGGTCTTGTTGCCGTCGTGACCGGCGGACTGAGCGGGATCGGCGCAGAGATCGCCAATGCCCTCAAAGAATCGGGTGCAGACATCTGCGTGTGGGACAAGCAGGCGGCTGACGGTGTCGACGGTCAGGTTGCTTGCGATGTTAGCGACGAGGCTGCTGTAAGCCGTGCGCTGGAAGCCACAATAAATCAATTCTCGCGGATCGATATTCTGGTCAACAACGCCGGTTTTGCAGGATCTACCGTTCCGGTTTCCGATTATTTGGAAGGTGAATGGCGCAAGATCATCGACGTTAATCTCACCGGCGCCTTTCTGGTCAGCAAGAATGTTGCGCCGGTGATGGTTTCGTCCGGCTGGGGACGTATCGTCAACATCGCCTCGCTCATCGGCAAGGAAGGCACGCCGAATTCGGCTGCCTATAGCGCGTCAAAGGCCGGCGTCATCGCCTTCACCAAGGCGCAGGGCAAGGACTGGCGCAGACCGGTGTACTGGTCAACGCCGTGGCGCCTGCCGCCGTCAGGATCGACCTCCTGAAACAGATGAGCCCCAGCCATGTCCAGATAATGATCGATAAGTCGCCCATGAAGCGTCTTGGAGCGACAAGTGAAGTGGCCGAGCTCGTTCTTTGGCTGTGCTCTAAGAGCTGCAGCTTCAACACTGGCGCGGTATTCGACCTGTCCGGCGGACGGGCGACCTATTGACCTAACAACCTGCTAACGAGTGAGGAGCTCGGGAGGATCAATGAAAATTGGATTGGCAAAAAGCGCGCGGCTGCGCCGCGTGCAATGGATCGCTGTTACCTTTCTGACGGTAGCCGGGATCATCAACTATATCGACCGCAGTGTGCTTTCGATCGCAAACACGGCCATTCGCGAAGAGATGGGTCTGTCACCTAGCGAGATGGGCCTGCTGCTGTCTGCCTTTTTACTGGCCTATGCCTTCGCCCAGTTGCCGAAGGGAGCACTTCTCGACAATGTCGGATCGCGCGTATCATGCTGGGGGCCGGCATGTTCTTCTGGTCCGTGGCGCAGGTCGTCTGTTGCATGGTCAACAATTTCTCCCAGTTTATCGTCGCCCGTGCGGTCCTCGAGGTTGGCGAAGCGCCGCAGTTTCCAGTGGGCGCGAAGGTCGTCAGCGAATGGTATAATGTGGGAGAACGCGGCAAGCCCACCGGCATAATCGGCATTATCGTCGCGGCCGGCTGGTACATGATCTATCGCAATCGCAGCGAAGTCGCGCTGACACCCGAGGAAGAAGCTTTCATCGATGAGGGCTCCGAAAAGCAGTCGGCAGAATCGATGACGGCAAGCGAATGGAAATCGCTTTTCACCCATCGGACGACCTGGGGCATCATCTTCGGCTTCATGGGCGTGATCTACATGGTCTGGCTTTATCTCACCTGGCTTCCGAGTTATCTCGAACATGCCCGCGGCTTCACGGTGGAACGAACAGGCTGGGTTGTCGCCATCTCCTATCTCTTCGGCACGGCCGGAATGCTCTGTGCCGGACAGGTGGTCGATGCTCTCGTCAAGCGCGGACTTCCGGTGATATCCAGCCGCAAATGGCCGGTCTGCATCGGTCTGCTGGGTGGCGCGCTATTCACCATACCGGCCGCCTATACGCCGAATGCCACCATGGCCGTCGCATATATTTGCCTCGCGATGTTCTTCATCAATCTGGCAAGCGCGGCATCCTGGACGATGATTAGCGTCGTCGTACCCAAGCGGCAGGTCGGTTCGCTCGGCAATATCATGAATTTCGGTGACGATTCCGCCGGATTGCTCGCTCCGATCGTCACCGGTTTCATGGTCGAGCGGACAGATTCCTACGTCAACGCGCTGCTCGCAGCGGCAGTGGTCTCCATCCTTGCGGCTCTGGCATTCTTCATCCTCGTCAAAAACGACATGAAGGGCCGCGAAACATCAAAGGTAATGGCATGACCTATCAGACTGGTTTGTTCGCAGGAAAGGTGGCGCTGGTAACCGGCGCCACCACTGGCATCGGGGCCGGCATTGCGGCGGAAATCGCAAGACATGGCGCTCGCGTCGTGGCGGTTGGTCTTGGCGCCGATAAATTTGAAGCCCCTGGAGGCCTTGATATCCAAGCCATAGAACTCGACGTCAATGACGACGATGCGGTCAAGGATGTTATCGCGGATCCTGATCGACTTGACCTTGTCGTTAATTGCGCCGGCGTCGTCCGCCGGGTCGAGGAGGACAGTATTGATGTCTTCGAAAAGGTTCTGGCGATCAATCTGACAGGGACGATGCGCGTCTGCACCCATGCGCGGGAAAAACTGAAGGCTTCCGGCGGCTTCATCGTCAACACGGCATCGATGCTATCCTTCTTCGGTGGTGGCCTTGTTCCCGCCTATAGCGCCAGCAGGGGCGGTGTCGCGCCGCTGACGAAATCTCTGGCGATCACCTACGCAGCAGACGGGATCCGCATCAACGCAGTTGCTCCTGGCTGGATCGCGACACCGTTGCCACAGGCGCCCCAGGACAATCCGGCCCGCGCGGGCCCGATCCTTGATCGCACGCCGTTGAAGCGATGGGGAACGCCGGCGGATGTCGCGGCGGCCACAATGTTTCTCCTAAGCCCGGCTGCGGCCTTCATGACTGGAGTTGTCATGCCAGTCGATGGGGGATATCCAGTCGCCTGAGGGCGCTAGATGACGACAAAGAAAACGACCTAAACCACGGAGAAAACGGCTGTGCAGGGTACGGCAGCTTTCTCCAAGTTCATGAAGGTGCTGCAGATCGTCAGCGATTCAGACGAATCGCTGACGACATCGGCGGTTGCCAGGCTTGCAGGGCTGCCGCGACCGACAGCATACCGGATCATTGCGGCGCTGATTGCCGAGGGTATGATCGTCGAAAGATCAGGCGGATTGCTTGGTCTCGGACCGAGGCTAATCAGCCTTGCGATCCGCAGTTGGACACAGTCGGATATCCGAGAAGCAGCGCGTCAACCTCTCGAAACCCTTAGGGACGTCCTGAACGAAACCGTCCATCTGGCAGTCAACAGCGGCGACGAGATGGTCTATATAGACAAGCCTGAGGCAAACCGCCCGATAAGCATGCGATCCCGGATCGGTACCCGCGTTCCGCTTTACTCGAGTTCGGTCGGAAAGGCATGGTTGTCAACATTGCCGCAGGCCGATATGGCCCGAATTGTCGAGCCATTAACCTTCGAACCGAAAACCGATCACACCGTATCGAGCCCGGCTGAGCTGTTCATGCAACTCGCTGAAATTCGCACCCGGGGATTTTCGATGGATCTCCAAGAGAACGAGGCGGAAATTTGCTCTTACAGATCCCGATCGTCGCAGCAGACGGTCACGCGCTTGCTTGCATAAGTGTGAGCATCCCGCTCTATCGGTTTGAATCGTTGTCGCCCGAGATGATCGTTCCACATATGAAAGAATGCGCAAGAGCCGTGGCGCTCAATTCGGTCGTGTAAGTCGATCTTCTTAGGCGTAACGGCAGACTTCCATCGCTGCGATCCGAAGGAATTGCCCCGGCCTCAGTCGCGCCTAAACAGATCAGCCACGGGTAACCACCCGTGGCGATCGAAGATGGCATGCACCGTGCTCGTCGAGGGGATGCGCATGTCGCCGGCAAGCCTGCGCACCAGCAATTCCCTGATCTTGCGTGCACCTCAATGCGGCTTGCCCTTCTTCGAAGACACGATCAGCGCCTCAACCTGAGCCGGCAACTGGTTGGCATATCGCACCGGACGCCGCGCCGATCCGTCAGTGCCTCCAGGCCGTCATCCCTGTCGCGGCTGAAAATCTTGTATCCGGTTTTGCGCGAGATGCCGAACTCCCGGCACACATCGCTCATCCCTTCGCCCTCAAGCAACCGGGCGACAAAGCATAGACGTTCATCCATGACCGAAGTCTCTCTCCACGGCATAAACACCTCCCGCAAAGCGAAAAGTGTTACCCATGTCTCCGGTACAAAACGTCACCTATCTCTCAGAACGGACAACACTCATCTCTTTGAAAGAAATTGTGGCTCTTTCAAAATGTGCTCAACGCCCTTTTGCACATGGATTGTGATGATCTGCCGTGCGCCATTCGCGTCTCTTGCAAGCGCTCGCTCAAATAGCAGCCTGTGGTCATCAACGACCGCATTGCCTCGAAAACTGCCGGCGAGCATATGGTATCGAAGGAAGCGATCGAAGACCGAGGAGAGGTTTTGCAGCAGCGTTGTCGACTTGCTTGCCGCGACGATCGCCCGGTGAAACTCCCAGTCACATCTGACCCAGTCGATCGTGCGGGCCGTATCTCCAGCAAGAAGCCTGCGCTCCACCGCAGCCAGTCGGTGATGCGCAGCCACGATCGAGCCTTCCCACTCGAGATCTCCGGTGGCGAATGAAAGGCCGATAGCATGGCATTCCAACACGATGCGAAGGTCGGCCAGCTCCGTCAGTTCTTGCCTGGATACCGGACTGACCTCAAATCCGCGCTGCCCTTCTGCAAGCACGAGATTCTCTGCCGACAATCTGCAAAGGATCTCCCGCAGTGAGGAAATGCTGATCGAATATCGCTCGCGAGCCTTTTCAAGCTTGATCTTGGAGCCGGGTGGCAAATTCCCCAGTATGATGTCCTGCCGCAACCGACGGAAAACCGCATCACTTACGCTTTCGCTGAGGTTGTTCACCCGTTCGTGCTCTCCTGATCGTTCTTCGCGCATAATCAATCCTGAAGCGGCGACTTTCTCGCCAATGCATGTTCCACGCCGCCCTGAATGTGCAGGCCGAGGATCTTTTTCGCCGTCTTCTGGTCTCGCTCGAGGGCGGCATCCAGAAGCCGCTTGTGTTCGTCTGCAGCAATCTTGCCGCGATAGGAGAGGGCAACCATCTGGTAGCGGAGATATTTATCGAAGATGGCGGCATGGGTTTCCATCAGCAGTCTCGACCCACAAGCGGAAATCAGAGCCTGGTGAAACTCCCAGTCATAACGCTTCCAGTCTTCCGTCTGACTGGTATCGCCGCTGGCCATGATGCTTTCCATGCGGGCAAGTTTGTAATGCGCGGATACGAGCCGCGCCTCCCAGTCGACGTCACCTCTCTCGAAGGACTGCTCCAGTGCGTGTGTCTCCAACAGCAGACGCAGTGCGGCGATCTCCTTCAAATCGGTTGACGACATCGGAGCCACATGAAAGCCGCGTTGGCCTTCCGCCACGACGAGTCCTTCGGAGGCCAGACGGTTGAGGATCTCCCTCAGCGTGCTGACGCTGGTGTCATAGGTCTCCTTGAGCTTCTCGAGCTTGAGCTTCTGGCCGGGAGCGAGGCGCCCGAAAATGATATCGGCTCGAATTCGCTTGTAGCTGTTTTCGGCAACGGTTTCGGTGGCTAGATCGGAAAGCATGTGGGCATCTCGGAGATTTTCTCAATTCTCATACATATTCCGTCCGCTTGTTTAAACCCACCCGGTCACGCTCAAAAGTTTGGTCCACCATGGACTAAAGCCTCGGCAAGCCTTCAGGCCTGAGAGCCTTCTTCAAGGCAGCAATGCGGAAGATGGCGTTGGCCGCGCCATATCCGCGATAGCCGCTGCGTTGCACGATCTCGAAAAAGAAGCCCTCGCCGAATGTCGTGCTGTAAATCTGGAAATATTCGCCGTGGTCGTCTCTGTCGTAGAGAATATTGTCGGCCTTCAATCGCTCCGTCAGGGCCGGATCCAGGCCGAACCGAGCTTCGATATCGCCGTAATAGTTCGGAGATATGGGCAGGGGCTGGAAGCCGTTTTTGCGCAAGGCGGCAACTGTCGCGAAGATGTCCTCGGTATGAAAAGCGAGGTGCTGTATGCCCGAGCCGAACCGTTCCGCGATAAAATGGCCAGCCAGTGTGCGGCGGTTCTCCGCTCCATTCAGCGTCAGGCGCAGGCTGCCTGACGTATTTTCGACCACCTGGCTGCGCACCACGCCGGACGGGTCGATGATGTCGACCATCGGCGTCTTATCGGCTGCGAATATGGAGGTGTAGAATAACAGCCAGGTCAGCATTTCATCGTAAACGACGGTCTGGGCGACGTGATCGATATGGGCAAGATGCGCTGCGGCGATGTCCGTGCCTTCGGAAACCGGGGTGAAGTCGATCTCCGCGAACCGGCCGAGGTTGCCTTTCTCATCGAGGAAATAGATCAACCCACCGCCCACACCGCGGATCGCCGGGATTTGCACTTCGCCTCGGCTCACCACCTGCTCGAATGGTTCGGCGCCGAGCGCGATTGCGCGCGCATGGGCCGCGCCGGCATCTTCGACAATCAGTGCGACCGCATAGGCAGACGTGCCGTGTACAGCAAAGGAGGCATTGGCGAAGCCCTTTTCGTCGGTGTTGAGCAGAAGGCGGATCCTGCCCTGTTCGAAAATCGTGACCTTCTTCGAGCGATGAACCGCAATCTTGCGGAAACCGAGCGTCTTGAGAATGGTGGCAAGGTTCTCGCCGTCTTGTTCATCGGCTGAGAACTCGACGAACCCGATGCCCTTCACGGCAGCGCGATCCGGCATTTCCGCAACGGTCAGCGTCGCAGCCTCCGGATTTCGACGAACCTGATCGCCCAGATAGACCAGCGAACGGTGACCGTCGGCCGCAATCGTCTTTGGAGAGCCACCGCGGAACTGGTCATTGAAGATCTCCAAAGACAGATAACCGTCATAGCCCGTCGCGGCGATGGCTTCGGTGAACTCCCTTACCGGCAGGTCGCCTTCGCCCGGCATGTTGCGGAAATGGCGTGACCAATAGAGTAGATCCATCTCGATCAGCGGCGCGTCCGCCATCTGTACGATGAAGATCTTGTCCTTCGGTATGGAGCGGATCGATCCGACGTCGATCTTACGTGACAGGGTGTGAAAACTGTCGAGGATGAGGCCGATATTGGGATGATCGGCGCGCCGCACGATTTCCCAGGCGTCGCGGTGGTCGTTGATATGCCGGCCCCATGCCAGAGCCTCGTATCCCACGCGAAGCCCGCGCTTCGCCACCCGCTCGCCCAATTCGTGGAAATCTGCCGCAGCCCGATCTATGCCGCCAAGCGATGCAGGCGAAACGTTGGAGCAGACAAGGACGAGGTCGGTGCCGAGTTGCTGCATGATGTCGAATTTGCGCTCGGCGCGATCGAACGTCCGGCTGCGCAACGGTTCCGGCATGCCCTCAAAATCCCGGAACGGTTGGAAAAGCGTGATTTCCAGTCCGTGGTCGCGAACCATGCGTCCGACATCAGCCGGATTGCCGTCGAAAGCGAGGAAATCATTTTCGAATATCTCCACCCCGTCGAACCCGGCTGCGGCAATGGCCGCCAGTTTCTCGGGAAACTCTCCGCTGATCGACACCGTGGCAATCGATGTTTTCATTGTTTCCTCCTCCTGAAACAATCCGCTTTTTGCACTGCAAAAAATCGTAATGCAATTTTCCACACAAATGTCGAAATGCATTTTATCGGAGATTATAGAAAAACTCTGTTGATTTGAAAATGGGCTTATGTCAATTTTGGCGTGTTACCAGCTGGAGGAGAGCTGGCAGGCCTTTCGGGCTATCAGAGGAGGAGCACCTAATGTTTGGATTCAAATTGAATCGACGCCGCGCCTTGTTGGGCGCCGCGGCAATTGTCGCCGCAGCATCGCTTTCGCAGCCGGCAGCAGCTATCACGCCGGCCGAGATCAAGGCCAAAGGCAAGCTGGTCGTGGGGATCCAAGGCGATAACCCGCCTTGGGGTTTCGTCACGAGCGCAGGCAAGCAGGACGGCTTTGATGCCGAAATGGGCGCGCTGTTCGCCAAGGAACTCGGTGTCGACGTGGAATTTGTTCCGCTCGAAGTCAATAACCGCATTCCCGCATTGACATCAGGTCGCGTCGACATTCTGTTCGCGACGATGGCGATGTTGCCGGATCGCGCCAAGGCCGTGCAGTTCAGCCAGCCTTACAATGCGAATGCCATCGTCCTGATCGGGCCGAAGGACAAGTCGATCAAGACGAATGAGGATATGGCCGGCTTGACGATCAGCGTCGCCAAGGGTGCAGCCCAGGATACTCAGGTCACCAAAAATGCTCCTTCTACCGCGACCATTCGCCGATATGACGGGGACGCAGCAAGCGTTCAGGCATTGGCTTCCGGCCAGGTCGACGCGCTCGGCGGCAACATCTTCTATCTCGATCGCGTCGAGAAGGCTGTTCCGGGCAAATTCGAAAACAAGCTCGAATTCCAGAAGCTCTACAACGGCGCCTGCACGCGCCTCGGCGAAAAAGAGATCAATGTCGCGGTGAACGAGTTCATCGACAAGATCAAGGCCAATGGTGAACTGAAGAAGATCTACGACAAGTGGATGAAGGTGCCGGTGCCGGAATTCCCGAAGAGCCTCGAAGGTATTTCGTTCACCGCGAACTGAGCTCCGGCTCTTCGTAAACTCTGAATTTCGCGTGGTGGCACCTGAATGAGGTGCCAGCGTCGGCGCATGGCTAGCCCCTGCGCCGACGCTGCCCGGAGTTTTTCCATGAACAAGACGATCTTTGTCCTTAACGGACCCAACCTCAATCTTCTGGGTGAGCGGGAGCCGTCCATATACGGCACGACAACCCTTGGCGACATTCGGGAGCGATGCGAAGCGAAAGCCGCGTCTCTGGGGTTCTCGATCGATTTCCGCCAGACGAATTTCGAGGGTGAATTGGTGGAATCCGTCCATCAGGCGCGAAAGGATGCCTGCGGCATCATCATCAATCCGGCCGGATACACTTTCACGTCCATCGCCCTGCTGGACGCACTGAAGACTTTCGACGGTGCGAAGATAGAGCTGCACATATCCAACGTGCATGCCCGCGAGAGCATCTATCACAATTCCCTGATTTCGCGCACCGCGACCGGCATCATGATCGGCTTCGGAGCCCGCGGTTATGAACTGGCGATCGAAGCGATGGCCGGCATGGTCGAGCCGTCCTGAGAACGCGCCGCAGGAGATGTCATGAACTACACCCTTGATTTCACTCCGGTCATCGACGGTTTGCCAAACCTTCTATGGGCCTGTCTCGGCACGTTTACGCTGGCCATCTGCGGCATGCTTCTGGCGATCGTCATCGGCATCGGCGGCGTCATTCTGCGCCAATCACCCTACAGGCCTTTGCGCTGGCTCGTGATCGGCTTCGTCGAACTGATCCGCAACACGCCGTTTCTGGTGCAGATCTTCTTCATCTATTTCGCACTGCCGCTGGCGGGCATCCGGCTCGATCCGACGCCGACCGCGATCATCGCGCTCGGCATCAATGGCGGTGCCTATGCCATCGAAATCATTCGTGGTGGCGTGCAGTCCATCTCGAAGGGGCAGATGGAGGCGGGACTGGCGCTCGGACTGCACAAGGCTCAGGTCTTCCGCCTGATCATCCTGAAGCCGGCGCTGAGGGCGATCTATCCCTCGCTGACGAGCCAGTTCATTCTGCTGACGCTGACGACCAGCATCGCATCGGCGATCTCGGCCTACGAACTCACCTCGGTATCGCAACGGATCGAGTCCGACAGTTTCCGCAGCTTCGAGGTCTATTTCACCGTGACGGCGTTCTACCTCGTCATTTCCTGGGTGATGATGCGCATCTTCGCGCTCTTCTCCTCCCGCTATTTCAGCTACCCGGTCAGATAAGGAGGAAATCGAATGGGACGCGAAGAATTCCTTTTCCTTCTGGTAGGCCTCAAATGGACCGTCGCGCTGTCCGTGGTCGCCTTCATATGTGGCAGTATTGCGGGGCTGATCGTCGCTCTGGCACGCACATCCGGCATCTTCGTCGTCGAGCGCCTGACAGCCGGTTATATCGCAGTCTTCCAGGGCACGCCGCTCCTGATGCAGCTCTTCGTGGTCTATTACGGACTTGCCCTGATCGGCATCCAGATGGATGCATGGGCTGCGGTGTCGGTCGGCCTGACCCTCCATGCAAGCGCCTTTCTGGGGGAAATCTGGCGAGGATCGATCGAAGCCGTTCCGCGTGGCCAGACGGAGGCCGCCAAGGCGCTGAGCCTGGGTTACGTTTCGCGGATGAAGGATGTCGTCCTTCCCCAGGCTATACGGATCTCACTGCCGGCCACGATCGGCTTCCTGGTGCAGCTTATCAAGGGCACGTCGCTTGCCTCGATCGTCGGTTTCACCGAACTCACGCGCGCCGGCAACATCATCTCAAACCAGATCTTCCAGCCATTGACCGTCTTCGGCGTGGTCGGAGCCCTCTACTTCCTGATGTGCTGCCCGCTGACCATCTACGGCGCCCATCTTGAGCGCAAATTCCTGACCGCCAGCCGCTAGGCCGTGCCCGTCGAGAAATCCGGAGTTTCATGGATGAACCAGACAATAAATACTGCAACGACCACCGAGCCGATGATCTCGCTCTCGGGCGTGGAAAAATGGTACGGCGCCTTCAAGGCGCTCGAGAACATCAACATGTCTGTCGCGAAGGGCGAAAAGATCGTGCTATGCGGCCCCTCGGGAAGCGGCAAGTCCACGCTTATCCGCTGCATCAACCACCTGGAAGCCTATCAGAAGGGTGACATTCATGTCGGCGGCATCATGCTCGGGCACGGATCGAAGACGATCGATGCGGTGCGCCGCGAGGTCGGCATGGTCTTCCAGCAGTTCAATCTCTTTCCGCATCTGACCGTGTTGCAGAACTGCATGCTGGCTCCGATGCGATCACTCGGTCTTGACAAGGCGCAAGCCGAGGATCGTGCCCGTCAGCTGCTGGAACGGGTCAAGATCTCCGAGCAGGCAGAAAAATATCCTGCCCAGTTGTCCGGCGGGCAGCAGCAGCGCGTCGCCATTGCGCGGGCCCTCTGCATGCGGCCCAAGGCGATGCTGTTCGACGAGCCGACATCCGCACTTGACCCGGAAATGGTCAAGGAAGTGCTCGATACGATGATCGCATTGGCCGAAGAGGGCATGACGATGATCTGCGTGACCCATGAAATGGGTTTCGCCCGTCAGGTTGCCGATCGCGTCATCTTCATGGCAAGCGGCGCGATTGTCGAGGAAGCACCACCCGCCGAGTTCTTCTCCAATCCGAAACATGAACGCACCCGAAAATTCCTTGGCGAAATCCTCGGGCGGCATTGATGCGATACAGGCTGATAGCCGGAAGGTAAGGCCGATGATAAGCGGCAACACAAAACTCATCGCACATCTCGGGTTCCCGACGCATTCCTTCAAGGCGCCGTTGATCTACAATCCCTATTTCGAGAAAAACGGTATCGATGCGGTCGTGGTGCCGATGGGATGCCGGCCCGATGACTACAAGGCATTTCTGAAACTGGTCTTCCGCCTTTCCAATATCCATGGTGCGCTGATCACCATGCCGCACAAGATCACCACCATGGGATTGCTGGACGAAATCTCCACCAATGCGCAGGTGGCCGGAGCCTGCAACGCAGTGAAAATTGGATCAGATGGCGGCCTTGTCGGCGACATGTTCGATGGTGAGGGTTTCGTTCGCGGGATGCTGCGCAGAGGACGAGAGATCGAGGGCAAAAGAGCGATCATGGCCGGTGCCGGAGGCGTCGGCTCGGCGATAGCCGCGTCGCTTGCCAAAGCGGGATTGACGGAACTGGCGCTTTCCGATGCATCCATCCCGATGATGCAGGGCCTTGTGGACCGCTTGCGCCGTCATTATCCGGGGCTGCGTGTGGAGGCCGGGAAGACCGATCCGGACGGCTACGATGTCGTCATCAACGCCACGCCGCTCGGTATGAATGACAATGATCCACTGCCTTTCGATGTCACCCGGATTGCGTCTTCAGCCTTCGTTGGTGAGGTGGTGCTGAGCCGTGAGATAACTCCTTTCCTGGCTGCGGCGCGCGCTCGCGGCTGTGAGTATCAGGTCGGAACGGACATGCTGTTCGAGCAGATCCCGGCCTATCTCGAATTCTTCGATCTTCCCACGACGACGGCGGCAGAACTCCGCGCGGTTGCAAGATTGTAAGGGAGGTTGGCATGCAGGCCGGGGCTCTCAGATTTGCGATTATGGGAGGCGGCCTGATCGGGCGCGAACATGCCGCGCTCATTGCAGCAATGCCCGGTGCCGATCTTGTCGCTATCGCAGACCCGGCGCCTGCCGCGGAACTGGTGGCGAGCGAGTTCGGGTCCAGACACTATCTCGATTATCGGACCATGCTGGACGAGATGCGGCCGGATGGCGTGATCATTGCTCTGCCGAATGCTCTTCATGCGCAAGCGGCGATCGCCTGTATTGAACGCGACATCCCGTGTCTGGTGGAAAAGCCTGTGGCTGATACGCTCGAAGCTGCAATGGAGCTCGTCACCGCGGCGGAGCGAGCCGATGTTCCCGTTCTGGTGGGACACCAGCGCCGTCATAGCCCCGACATCGCCAAGGCAAGGCTGCTGATCGAAGAGGGGCATCTCGGTCGTCTGGTCGGGGTTAATGCCATGTGGCTGGCCGACAAGCCGGAGCCCTATTTCGACGCTGCCTGGCGTCGGCAACCGGGCGGTGGGCCATTGCTCATCAACCTCATTCACGACATCGATTGCCTTCGGTTCATCTGTGGTGACATCGCAGAGGTCATGGCCTTTACCTCAAATTCGGTGCGCGGCTTCGAGGTGGAGGATAGCGCCAGCGTCAGCCTGCGCTTTTCATCCGGTGCCGTTGGCACGGTTCTGATGAGCGATACGGCTGTTTCGCCCTACAATTGGGACACCGCTGCCGGTCAGGCGCTGTATTTCCCGCATCAGCCGGAAAACGCCTATTTCTTCTCTGGCACCAAAGCTGCATTGGCATTGCCGTCAATGGATCTTTGGAAACATGAGACGGAAGCGGGGCATTGGCAGGATCCGCTGGTCAAGCGGCATGTCACGCTGGATGGTCGTCGAGCCTATGTCAACCAGCTTGCCCATTTCATGAAAGTCGTAACCGGTGACGCCAAACCTCTCGTCTCTGCCCGTGATGGAATGATGACCTTGGCGACGATCCTGGCGATTGCGCGGTCGGGCCGCGAGAGGCGACCGGTCAACCCTGCGGATCTATGATGCCCGCTGCGCGGCACTTGCCGTCAAGTCTGGCGGCTGGATCAGTTGGATAAGCCGGGAGCCGGCGTTCCCATTCGTTCGATGTGCGCAAGTGTCTCGCCTGCCAGTCGTAGCGAGGCCGCGGTCGCCATGACCATCTGTGGCAGGATCAGCCATTCGAGTGTCCAGGCGGCTCCCGATCGCTCCTGCTCATGCACCATCGCCTGATGCAATCCTGAAAGCTGGACGGCGTTGAAGCGAGCAAGAGCTACCAGTGTTTCTGCCCCCACCGGGTTTTGCTTATGCGCCATGGCGGAAGATTTTCCGCCGCCGCTCATGGAAATTTCACTGCCCGACTGCGCCATCAGCGCGAGATCCTGTCCAATCTTGCCGAGTGCGCCCGTCACCAATGACTGGTGATGGCCGATATCCGCAATTCGGTCTCGCTGGCTCTGCCATTGCCGTGTGTCCGCCAGCCCCAGTTCTTCGGCAAGCGCGGCGCGCACCGCAGCCCCATCTGATCCCAGCTTGTCGAGAGAACCGGCCGCGCCGCCGAACTGTGCCGGGAATTCAAGGCTGGTCAACGTCGTGAGCTGCCGCGAGAGCGGGCCACGCCAGCTTTCTAGCCGATCAGAGACGTGGATCGGTATGGCTGCCTGCATGCGGGTATAGCCCATCAGCCTGTTCGATCCGAAGCGCTGATCGAGATCATCCAGAAGCGCAAGTATCTGCCTTATCCGGTCGATGAAGATTGCATGGATCGCCTTCATCCGAAGCATCAGGCTCGTGTCGATCGCATCCTGGCTGGTTGCGCCGAAATGGACATGACTGGCCGCATCTCCGCCGACAGCGTGCCTGAGCTGTTTGACGAGTTCGGGTATAACGACGGAATCCGACCCGACAGCCGCTCTCAGCCGCGCGAAATCTGGTTTGAAGGTATTGCATGCGGCCGCAATCTGTTCCGCCGCGCCTGTCGGGATAAGTCCCAGCCCCGCCTGTGCCCGCGCCAATGCGGTTTCGAAACAAAGCATGGCCTTGATGTCCGCATTGGCTGACAGGTGGCGAGCGATCTCCTCATCGCCAAGGAGGCCTGACAGGAAAGGATGCTCGAAGGGAGAAAAGGCCATCATGTCTCCATGTCGGGTAGGCAGCCGGTTGGGCACAGCATCAGATGTCGAGGAACACGGTTTCCTTCGGTCCCTGGAGATGGATGTCGAGCGTGTAGGTACTGCCGTCCTTCTGCGCGACCATCGTCTCGACCCGCTGGCGGTGTTCGATGCGCAACAGCAGCGGATCGACGGCATTTGCTTCCGCCTCGTCGGAAAAATAGATGCGCGTATGCAGACCGATATTGATGCCGCGGGCAACGATCCAGAGCGTGATATGCGGGGCCATGGGGCGCCCGTCCTTGAACGGGACCTTGCCGGGCTTGATCGTTTCGAACTGAAAATACCCATCCTCGGCATTTGTCGGGCAACGGCCCCAGCCGGTGAAATTCGGATCGGCGGTGCCGCGCATTTCCGACGGGCTGTTATAGAGCCCGGCGCTGTCCGCCTGCCAGATTTCGGCAATCGCATCCCGTACAAGCGTATCGGCACCGTCGAGGATGCGGCCACGCACGGTAATGCGCTCACCCAGCGTCTGATCGTTGACCATCGCGGTTCCTAGATCGCCTTCATAAACGCCGCGAATGTCGCAGTAATTCGGCGTCAGTCCGATATGGACATAGGGGCCGGCGGTCTGCGACGGCGTTTCCTTCAGCCTGTGAAGCTCCTGCACCATCAGTTGCCCTCCAGCCGGTTTTCAAAAAGGGTCGAGCGGCGTCCGCGCAGCACGATATCGAATTTGTAGGCGCGCGCATCCATCGGGATCGTCTGGCCCCAGTCTAGCGGCGCGATCAGTTGTTCGATCGCTTTGCAATCCGGGATCGTGTTGACGATCGGACATTTCCAGATCATCGGGTCACCCTCGAAATACATCTGGGTGATCAGGCGCTGGGCGAAGCCGTGTCCGAAGACCGAGAAATGGATATGGGCGGGGCGCCAGTCGTTGACGCCGTTCGGCCATGGATAGGGGCCGGGCTTGACGGTGCGAAACGCATAATGCCCGTGATCGTCGGTGATCGCACGGCCGCAACCGCCGAAATTGGGATCGATCGCGGCAAGATAGGTTTCTTTCTTATGGCGATAACGGCCGCCGGCATTGGCCTGCCAGAATTCCAGCAAGGCGCCGCGAACAGGTTGGCCTCGCTCGTCCAGCACGCGGCCATGCACGATGATCCGCTCGCCGATCGCACTTTCACCGGGTCGGGCGTAGTTGTGGATCAGGTCATTGTCCAACTCGCCGATCATCGAATGGCCGAAAACCGGGCCGGTGATTTCCGAGATCGTGCCGTCGAGCGACAGCAAGGCGCGCTGCGGCGAGCGCAGGATCGAGGTCTTGTATTCCGGCGTCAGGGCCGGCGCGTGCCAGGCGCGGTCGCGCGCGAAAAATCCACCGGTCTCCGGCTGTTTGTTCGAATTAGCGGACATCCTTAAGGTCTCCTCCCCCGATGTCTATTCGGCGTCCATCTGTTCGTAGACGCGCTTGGCGATCTTTATGGCATGGTTTGCGGCAGGCACGCCTGCATAGATGGCGACATGCAGCAGGGCCTCCCGAACATCCTCCCGCGACGCGCCGGTATTGGCTGTCGCCCGCACATGCATGGCAACTTCTTCGTCCTGGCCGAGTGCTGCCAGAAGCGCGATCGTGATGATCGATCGTTCCCGTTTGGTGAAGTTGGGACGCGACCAGACGTGTCCCCAAGCGGATTCCGTGATCAGCGCCTGGAACGGCTCGTCGAATTCGGTGGAGTTGGCGATGGCTCGATCGACATGGGCATCTCCCAGCACGGAACGTCGTGTCTCCATGCCCAGGCGGTGTCGGTCTGTCTCAACCTCGGTCATTGAGCCTCCCCTGCGGTGTTGGCGGTATTGATGAAGTTTCGGATCAGATCGCTCAAGGCTTCGGGCTGTTCGACACAGGGAATGTGGCCTGCATCCTTGATGACCTCGAAACGCGCACCGGGGATGAGTTCTGCCGTCTTCCTGACGAGGTCTGGCGGCGTCGAGCCATCCTGGTCGCCGACGATGCAGAGTGTCGGCACGGCAATGCGTGCAGCCGCCTCGGTGTAATCGGCATCACGAATGGAAGCGCAGGTCGCTGCGTAACCTTCATCCGGCTGGCGCGCCAGCATGTTGCAGTATCCGCGAAAGGCGATGTTGTCCGGGTTGCGGAAAGCCGGGGTGAACCATTTTTCCATGACCGCATCGACGATGCTTGCGATACCGTGCTCTTCAACAGCCGCAATACGCGCGTTCCACATGTCGGCAGAACCGATCTTGCTGGCTGTATCGCAGAGGATCAGCGCCTTCACCAGCTCGGGCCGTGTCTGGTAGATCGCCTGCGCGATAAGCCCTCCGACCGAAAGGCCGCAGATCACCGCGTTGCGTACCTTGAGCAGGTCCAGGAGGCCGGCAAGATCCGCTGCATGATCCTCGATCGAATAAGGTGTCTTGCCGATATCGGACAGGCCATGGCCGCGCTTGTCGTAAAGGATGATCGGGAAGTCGCCGGCGAGGCGCACGATGACATCCCGCCAGATGCGAAAATCCGTGCCGAGCGAATTGGCGAACACGATGACCGGCCTATCCGCCGGTCCTCCAATAACCTGGTAGTGGATCGTGACGTCGTTGACGCGCGCAAACTGCATTGAAAATCTCTCCCTGAACTATCTTGGTATATTGGAACGGTTAGGTAAAATGACTTTTTAAGTGTTTTCTATATCCGAATGGTTATGTATCCAATGAACGAGCCAAGCGTTAAGTTTCGTCATCTCCAGGCTTTTATCGAGGTTGCTCGTCACAAGAGCGTCGTCAAGGCGGCGGGCTTTCTGAATATCAGCCAGCCGGCGGTTACCAAGACCATTCGGGAGCTCGAAGAGGCGCTCGGTGTCGCCCTTGTGGAGCGCGAGGGAAGGGGCATCCGGCTATCGCGCTATGGCGAAGTCTTCCTGAAACATGCCGGTGCGGCGATTGCAGCTCTTCGACAGGGCGTCGATTCAGTTTCGCACGAACGGGCCGGAGAAGCACCGCTGATACGGATCGGTGCGCTGCCGACAGTCTCCAGCCATATCATGCCGCGGGCCGTGGATCTTTTTCTGAAGGAGAAGACCGGGAGCCGTATCAAGATCGTCACCGGCGAAAACTCGGTGCTGCTGGAACAACTGCGCTTTGGCGATCTCGATCTTGTCGTCGGCCGTCTGGCGGGGGCGGACAGAATGGCGGGATTTATCTTCGAGCACCTCTATTCCGAACAGGTGGTGTTTGCCGTCCGTACCGGCCATCCGATCCTGACGTCGGGGCATTCGCCGTTTTCCGAACTCGGCGACTATCCGATCCTGATGCCGACCACTTCGTCGATCATTCGGCCCTTTGTCGATCGGCTACTCATCGCCAACGGCATTTCAAGTCTGCCGAACCAGATCGAGACCGTTTCCGATAGCTTCGGCCGCGCATTCGTGCTGTCGAGCGATGCCGTGTGGATCATATCTTCCGGGGTTGTGTCCCGCGATATCGGGACGGGGCTGATGCAGGCATTGCCGATCGATACAAGCGATACTCAGGGGCCTGTGGGGCTGACCATGCGAACTGACGCAATTCCTTCGATCGCGATGTCGCTTCTGATACAGACCATACGGGAAGCCGCAGGTTCCCGTTAATCTGCTTATATACTGATGCTACGAGAGCACTCCGCGAAGCTCGCTGCTTACCTGCTGAAGCGAGGGGAGGTAGGTTTCGATGACAGAAGCTATGGATTCACTCGAGGCGGCCAGCCCAGTGTTCAATGCTGCGACCACGACGCCGCGCGCGTTTTTCACTGGCACCGCGACGGATCTCAATCCCTGTTCTACCTCTTGGTCGACTGCGGCATAACCTTGCGTTCGAACCCGCGCGAGTTCCGTCATGAGGGCGTCGATATCGTGGAGCGTGTGGGCGGTTCTCGGCTGAAGCGGATGGGAATTCAGAAGTTCGAGAGCCTGAGTTTCGGGAAGTGCAGCAAGCATGACACGTCCGAGAGAGGTGCAGTAAGCCGGAAGGCGCGACCCCGGCATGAGCGCAATCGACATCACCTTTCGCTGTGCCGCGCGTGCGACATAGACAATCTCCGCACCATCCAGGATGGCAACCGACGTGCTCTGGCCAATCTGTTCGGATAACTGGTCGAGCCATGGCTGGACGATGCGCGGCAGCGGCATCGAGGCAAGACAGCCGGTGCCGAGACGCAGGACACGCGGAGTGACCGTGAAGAACTTGCCGTCATAGGCGCAATATCCGTGTTCGGCGAGCGTCAGCAGACAGCGGCGGGTCGTCGCTCGATCCAGGCCGGAGATCTCTGCCGCTTCCGAAATGCTCAATCGAGGCGTTTCGGCGGTAAAGGCTTCGATCACGCGAAGCCCCTTCGCCAATCCACCCATCATGTCACTCTGCTTCACATTCAAGACCGTAACTCCAAATTTGTGCGATAATGCAACAAATACATTATATCGCACAAATTCATTGAGGTCGAGAATTGCGGGAGGTAGGCTTTCCAAAAGCTTCGACAGAGGACGAGGCCCATCATCAAGGGAGGTGGCGGATGGACAAGAAAAGCCCGAGCCTGGCGGCGGCTGTGTCCGAAATAGGCAATGGAGCGACGGTGATGATCGGCGGCTTCGGTGGCTCCGGCGCTCCGATCGAACTCATCCACGCGCTGATCGACAAGGGTCCGAAGGACCTCACGGTCATCAACAACAATGCCGGCAATGGCCGTATCGGGATTGCGGCAATGATCGACGCGGGCATGGTCAAAAAGATGATCTGCTCGTTCCCGAAATCGTCCGATCCGCGCGCCTTTACCGACAGATATCTGGCCGGAGAAATCGAACTCGAACTTGTGCCGCAAGGCACACTCGCGGAACGTATCCGTGCCGGAGGTGCCGGCATACCGGCATTCTATACTCCGACCGCTTACGGCACGGAGCTTGCGGAAGGCAAGCCGATCGGCGAGTTCGACGGTCGGCATTATGTCCAGGAACGCTGGCTGAAGGCCGACTTCGCCATCATCAAGGCCCATCTCGGCGACCGTCATGGCAATCTCACCTACAACAAGGCGGCACGCAACTTCAATCCGCTGATGTGCATGGCGGCAGCCAGCACGATCGTTCAGGTTTCGAAGATCGTCGAGGCGGGCGAAATCGACCCCGAACATGTGGTCACGCCGGGGATTTTCGTCGATCGCGTCGTCGAGGTTTCGCAGCCTCGCCAGGAAGAGGAACTCATTCGAGCCGGAGTGACCTACGCATGACCAGTATCGCTCAAGAAGAGATCAAGCTGACCAACGCCCAGATCGCCTGGCGCGCGGCGCAGGACATTGTCGACGGAGCCTATGTCAATCTGGGTATCGGTTTTCCCGAAATGGTCGCCCGCTACCAGCCGCCTGGCCGGGAGGCGATCTTCCATACGGAAAACGGCATCCTCGATTTCGGCGAGGCGCCGAAGCCTGGCGAAGAGGACTGGGACCTCATCAATGCCGGTAAAAAGGCCGTGACGCTGAAGCCGGGCGCTTCGTTCTTCCATCATGCAGACAGTTTCGCGATGGTCCGCGGCGGCCATCTGGATGTCGCGATCCTTGGGGCATTGCAGGTTGCGCAAAGCGGGGATCTGGCTAATTGGCGTGTCGGCTCGAAGGGCGTTCCGGCCGTCGGTGGGGCCATGGATCTCGTGCATGGCGCCAAACAGGTTTTTGTCATCACCGAGCATGTGACAAAGAACGGCGAACCCAAGCTCGTGGAAAAATGCACGTTTCCGCTGACCGGCGTGGCCTGTGTCACTCGCGTTTACACCAGTCATGCCGTCATCGACATCGTTGAGAGACGCTTCGTACTGCGCGAAAAACTTGCCGCATTGAGCGTCGAAGAACTGCAGTCGATGACCGGCGCTCCGTTGCATATCGAGGGTTCGGTCGCCGATCTCATCGTTCCCGAAGTCTAAAGGAGAATACAGTGGCCGAGGCTTTTATCTGCGACTACATCCGCACCCCGATTGGTCGTTTCGGCGGCTCGCTTTCCTCCGTGAGGGCCGACGACCTCGGCGCTATACCGCTCAAGGCGCTCGTCGAGCGAAATGCCGGCATCGACTGGGAAGCGGTCGGCGACGTGATCTATGGATGCGCCAACCAGGCAGGCGAGGACAATCGCAATGTCGCGCGCATGTCTCTGCTGCTTGCGGGGCTTCCCATGTCCGTCACGGGCACTACCATCAACCGCCTGTGCGGCTCGGGAATGGATGCCGTCATCACAGCTGCGCGCGCCATCAAGTCGGGTGAGGCCGAGTTGATGATTGCGGGCGGCGTCGAAAGCATGAGCCGGGCACCGTTCGTCATGCCCAAGGCCGACGCCGCGTTTTCGCGCAACGCCGAAATCTACGACACGACAATCGGCTGGCGCTTCGTCAATCCGCTGATGAAGAAGCTTTACGGCGTCGATTCCATGCCCGAAACCGGCGAAAATGTTGCGGAAGACTATCGGATCTCCCGAGAAGATCAGGATGCGTTTGCTCTGCGCAGTCAGAACAAAGCCGCTGCCGCCCAGGAAAACGGCCGGTTGGCCCGCGAAATCACGCCGGTCACCATCCCCCAGCGCAAGGGTGAGGCACTGGTCATCTCGAAAGACGAGCATCCGCGCGCGACCACGATCGAAGCGCTCGCCAAACTTGGTACTCCCTTCAGGAAGGAGGGCGGAACCGTGACGGCCGGCAATGCCTCCGGCGTCAACGATGGTGCCGCGGCGCTGATTATCGCTTCGGAAGCGGCTGTCAGAAAATACGGACTGACCCCGATTGCACGCGTTCTGGCCGGGGCGACAGCGGGTGTTCCTCCGCGCGTAATGGGCATCGGCCCGGCACCGGCCTCCAAAAGGCTGATGGCATTGATCGGTCTGACGCAGGATCAGTTCGATGTCATCGAACTGAACGAGGCGTTTGCCTCTCAGGGCCTCGCGACCTTGCGCGAACTCGGCATTGCCGATGACGATCCGCGCGTCAATCCGAATGGCGGGGCGATCGCACTTGGACATCCGCTGGGCATGTCGGGCGCAAGGATTGCCGGCACGGCCGCTCTGGAACTTTCTTCCGGCAAAGGTGACCGCGCGCTCGCAACCATGTGCATCGGTGTGGGGCAGGGGATCGCACTTGCTCTCGGGCAGGCCTGAACCTTTTTCGACCGGAAAATAGCAAAACAGGGTGGCCGGCTAATGCAGGCCGCCCACGCCAAGCAAACGTTCCACCGCCTCGTGATCCTGCGAAAGCGCGGATGGGGTGCCGTTCCACGCGATACGGCCACGCTCGAGCACGATGACCTCGTCGGCAAAGTCGAGAGCGCTTTGAATCCGCTGCTCGACGAGCAGGATCGTCATGTCCCCGGAGGCCGCAAGTTCGGAAAATACCGCCATGAGCTCCTCGCAGATCACGGGAGCCAGGCCTTCCAGCGGTTCATCCAGCAGCAGCACTGTGGGGCGGCCGAGGATCGTGCGCGCTGTTGTCAGCATCTGTTGCTCACCACCGGACAACTGGCTGCCAAGGTTCCTGCGACGCTCCTTCAGCCGGGGAAACAACGCATAGGCTTCCTCGATTGCGTCCTTCTTCCGTTTTTTCAAGCCGACAGTCAGGTTTTCCTCGACGCTGAGGCTCGGGAATATGTCCCGCGTCTGCGGCACATAACCGAGGCCGGCGTGAGCTCGCGCGGCACTTGACGTCGAACTGAGATCGATGTCTCTCATCGTTATCCGGCCGTCATAACGGCGGGTTTGGCCCGCAAGCGTTGCGAAGAGCGTCGTCTTGCCCATTCCGTTGCGACCGAGAACGGCGAGCCGGCGACCCGCACCGACGGAAAACGAGATCGATTCCAGGATACGGGTCGGGCCGTAGCCTGCGGAAAGATTTTCGACTTTAAGCATTGAGGCCGGCATTGGCGTAGCTCCCGAGATAGGCCTCGCGGACGCGGGCATCCTTTGTCACGTCGGCGGGAAGGCCGTCGAATATGATCGTCCCGGCGGCAAGCACGATCACCCGTTTGGCAAATCGGAACACCAGGTCCATGTCGTGTTCGATCATCAACACGGCGAGATCGGCAGGGAGGTTGGCGAGCGCTTCCTCGATCCGCCCGGTGTCACTCTGCGGAACGCCTGCGGCTGGTTCGTCCAGCAGGAGGACGCTCGGCTTCAAGGCGAGCGCGATGGCCAGTTCCAGAAGCCGTTGCTGCCCGTAGGCGATCTCGCGGACCTTTCTATGTGCGAGCGCATAAAGGCCCAGTCTTTCAAGCAGGTCATCGACTTCTTCCATCACCGCCGGACGGGTGAGAAAGTTGCCATGCAGTTGCGCTGATTTGCCTGTTCGTTGGAGAACCGCGAGCCCGACATGTTCGGTCGGTGTCATGTCCTGGAAAAGCCGGGTCACCTGGAACGAGCGAACGAGGCCACGCTGAACCCGGCCGGTTGGTCCGATCCGGGTTACCGGCTCGTTTTTAAGCCGCACCTCACCGGAACTCGGTTTCAAGGCGCCGGTGACTAGATTGACGAAGGTTGTCTTGCCGGCTCCGTTCGGGCCAATGAGTGCCACCCGGTCCTCTGCCATCATGGAGAGCGAGACGTCGTTTGTGACAACGAGCCCGCCGAACGCCTTTTTCAGGTTGATGACTTCAAATACCGCACTCATGGCCGCGTCTCCCCGGTCCTGTTCCTTCTTGCAGAGAGGAGATCCTGCACCGTTCCGAAAATGCCCTTGGGAGCGAAAAGGACGACGATGATGAGAAGCGCACCGACCATCGTCAGCCAATGAAACGGGTTGGCGGCCGATACGAAGTCCTCAAACAGCATGAAGACCAAGGTTCCAACAAGAGCGCCGAACAGTGAACCTGTTCCGCCCACAACGAGCATGACGAGCGCTTCTGCCGATTGCGTGAAGGACAGGGCGTCGAGTGCGACAACCTGGGTTGAGATGGCGCTGAGTGCGCCGCCGATTCCGGCCACCGCGCCTGAAATGATGTACATCTTTATCAGGGCTTTATGGGGAGAGGCGCCGAGTGCACGTATCCGCACCGGATCCTCCTTGATGCCACGGCAAAGCATGCCGAAGGGCGAGCGGACGACGATGCGTAGCAACGCGAATACGATCAGAAGCAGGACCACACCGAAGAAATAGGCCGTATGGCCGAAAAGATCGAACTCGTAGAGGCCAAAGAGTGGGTCGAGCACGATGCCGGAAAGTCCGTCGCTTCCGCCGGTCCAGGAAGACGCCTTGTTGGCGAATTCATGGAACAGGTAGACAAGGGCGATCGACAGCACCAACTGCGGGAGACCGTGCGCCCGCAGCATCACGATGCCGCATACAAGTCCGGCTACCGCGCCTGCGAGTATCCCGCCCAGTGTCATTAGCAGCGGATCATTTATCCCATAATGTGCGGAGAGTATGCCTGCCGCATAGGCGCCTGATCCGAACAAAGCCGCCTGGCCAAGGGTCGCAACACCGCAATATCCCGTCACGAGATCGAGCGACAATACGAGAAGGGCAATCGCGATGATACGCGTGAGCAATGCGAGGTTGTCGGGAAAGAGGACGTAACCAACTGCTGCGACGATGACGATGGCCACAACGCCGTAGAGGTCTCGCCTGATGAAGCCGGCCCGCAGGCGGTTTCTGGTCGTTTCAGCGCTGGCGGTCAAAGTGGAGTTGGTTTTCTCTGTCATTTCGCACGCCCCGCCAAGCCACGCGGAAAGACACAGATGATCGCAATGACGGCAAGATAGAAGAAGAATTCGCCGAATTCCGGCATGAGATACCTGCCGGTCGTATCGATCGCCCCGAGAAGAAGACATGCCGCCAATGCACCGGGGATGGAACCGGCGCCGCCGACAGACACGACGACCAGAAAGGTCACCATGTAACGGAGCGCATAATAGGGTTCCACCGGCAGGAATTCGGATCCGACCACGCCGCCGAAAGCCGCAAGACCCACAGCCGCCGCGAAGCTTACCGCGTAGACGATTTCCGTTCGCACGCCCAGTGCCGCAGCCATTGCGGCGTTGTCGACGGATGCGCGGAGCTTGATGCCGAAATTCGTCTTCTCGATCGCGTACCAGAGGCCGAGTGCCACGGCCAGGCCGCAGGCGATCGCAAAGAGGCGGTGGACGGGTATGGTGCGAAAGCCGAGGTCGGCAGACCCCTGCAGCGAAGGTGCAAGCGGTATGGTCTTCAGCGTCGGTCCCATGACGAAATTGGCGATGCCGATGATGCAGAAGGTTATCCCGATCGTCATCAGCACCTGTGTCAGTTCCGGCTGACCGTAGATGCGGCGATAGAGAAGACGTTCGATCGGAATGGCGATCAGGATCGTGAAGACGACCGCCGCGATCAATGCAAGTCCATAACCAAGGGCCAAGTCCCGCGCGACATAGGATGCTATGTAACCGCCGATCATGGCAAAGCCGCCATGGGCGAGGTTGACGACACGCATCAGGCCCATGGTCACCGAAAGGCCAATCGATATGACGAACAGCACCATGCCATAGGCAAGTGCGTCGACAGCTATGCTGAAGACTGTCTGCATCAGAAATCCTGTTCATGAGTGGCAGGCCAGATCTGGCCTGCCGATCTGTCATACTGTCGGCCGCTTATTTCGCGGCAGCCAGACCCGGATCGCCCTGCTTCTCGAAGGTCTGAACCTCCTTGTTGAAGTATTTGCCATCCGAACCCTTTGCCACCTCCCGCAGATAGATGTTCTGCGTGATGTGACGGCTTTCCGGATCGATGGAGACGGGGCCGCGAGGGCTTGTCCAGGCCAGTCCCTTGACGGCATCCACGGCCTTCTGCGCATCCTGTTCGCCGCCCGTCGCCTCGATCATCTTGTAGATGACATGCATGCCATCAAAGGCGCCAACGGAAGGAAAGGAAAGTTCCGCTGCGTTGCCGATCGCCTTGGTGGCAGCCTCGACGAAAGTCTTGTTTTCGGGGGAATCATGAGAAACGGCGTAATGGAACGTCGTCTGTATTCCCAATGCGGCATCACCTAGTGCAGGCAGATCCGATTCCTGGGTCAGGTCGCCCGGCGCATAGAACTTGGTGCCGGCCGCTTTCAGGCCGTTGTCGTTGAACGCCTTGACGAAGCCGAGCGTGGTCGGGCCGGAAGGCAGGAAGGCGAACACACCTTCGGCGCCCGAATCCTTGATACGCTGCATGATCGGACTGAAATCGTTCGTGGAAAGCGGCATTCGTATTGCTTCAACGATTTGGCCGCCGGTTTCTTCGAAGGCTTTTTTGAATGCGTTTTCAGCGTCCACACCCGGTCCATAGTCACTGACGACGGAAATGATCTTCTTAACGCCGGCATCGGAAGCGACCTTTGCGATCGGCGTGGAGGTCTGCCAGGTCGTGAACGAGGTTCTGACCACCAGAGGGCTGGTTTTCATGATGGCCGATGTTGCGGCATTCATGATGACCATGGGCACGTTGCCCTGCTTGAGGATAGGCGTCACCGCCATAGCATCCGGAGTAAAGTAGAAGCCCGCGAGATATTGGACTTTCTCCTTGACGATCAGCTCCTGGCCAAGAGCCTTGGACTGGGCCGGGTCCGCTGTCGGTATGTCGCGATAGACAATCTCGACCGTATCGTCGCCAATCTTATTGCCGTGAAGCGCGATGTAGGCGTCGATTCCCGCCTTGAAGTTTTTGCCCTGAAGGGCAAATGGGCCGGAGAAAGGGCCAACCACGCCAACCTTGATGACGTCGGCGGAAGCTGTTCCGCACAAAGCCATGACCGCCAATGCGGCAATTGCAGCCTTTTTCATGTTCATTCCTCCCAGTTAAAGAGGGCCCGCCTCCAACATCGTGCCCTTTGATTTGCGACAATGCTACCCGTTGCTGTCGTCCACGCTAAAACGGTAATCCCACGTAGTTTTCTGCCAGAGCTGTGGACGCGGCCCGGGAATGCGTCAGATAATCGAGCTCCGCTTCCTGAATCTTCTGATCAAATTCACTTGTCTCCGGGAAGCGATGAAGCATGGTCGTCATCCACCACGAAAAGCGTACAGCTTTCCATACCCGTGCAAGAGCTTTCTTCGAATACGAATCCAGCCCTGCCTCGGACCCTTCCAGATAATATTCGCGCAGAGCATTGAAGAGATAATGCACGTCGCTTGCGGCAAGGTTCAAGCCCTTGGCACCGGTGGGCGGAACGATGTGAGCGGCATCGCCGACCAGGAAAAGGCGGCCAAAACGCATGGGTTCGGCCACGAAGGAACGCAGCGGAGCGATCGATTTTTCAAACGACGGAGCGGTTACCAGAGCTTCCGCATGGGAGGGCGGCAGCCTGCGCCGCAGTTCGTCCCAAAACCGGTCGTCGCTCCAGTCTTCCGCTTTCTGATCGAGAGGACATTGTATGTAATAACGGCTGCGGCTTGCTGAGCGCATCGAGCACAGTGCGAAGCCGCGCGGATGGTTTGCATATATCAGTTCGTGGCTGACCGGGGCGACATCCGCGAGGATGCCGAGCCATCCGAACGGATAAACTTTCTCGAAGAGGTTTAATGCGGCCTCGGGAACCGACTTGCGGCTCGTGCCATGGAAGCCGTCGCAGCCTGCGATGAAATCGCAGTCGATGCGATGTGTCACGCCGTCCTTTAGGTAAGTGACATAGGGTGAGGTTCCGGAAAAATCATGCGGCTGGACGTCGTCGGCCTCATAGACGGCATGTGCACCACTTCGTTCACGCGCTTCCATCAGGTCGCGCGTGACTTCTGTCTGGCCGTAAACCATCACCCGCTTGCCGCCGGTCAGTCCGTTGAGATCTATCCGGTGATCGCGGCCGTCGAAAGCAAGATCGAAACCGTCATGCGGCAGCCCCTCGGCGGCCATGCGTTCGCCTGCTCCCGCCTGGTTCAGAAGATGAACGGTACCTTCCTCAAGGACCCCGGCTCTCACACGACCGAGAATATAGTCCTTGCTCACCCGATCGAGGATGAGGTTGTCTATCCCAGCCTCGGTCAGAAGTTGGCCAAGCAGCAGGCCTGACGGACCTGCGCCTATGATGACGACTTGATGCCTCAATCACGCCTCCCAACGAAATTGATAATTGCAAATTCCATGATTGGGAGTTGCGGCGAAAGAGACCCTCTGTTCTTTTAATTGTACTTTTCAAACATCGGGAGGAGCGGTCGCGATGCCAAGGATTCCCACTTATGCCCTTTATGGTGAAACGGATGCCGGAAATCCGGGGTTCTGGCTGCACCATGAGACGATCCATGCCAGAAGCAGCCAGCATGACTGGGAGATCCAGCCTCACCGGCACACTGATTATTTCCAGATACTGCATATCGCGGCCGGAAGCGGTGACGTTCTTTTCAGCGAGGAAACCCTCGGTTTGAAGCCCGGAACGGTCGTGACCATTCCACCGGGAACCAGCCACGGGTTCCGGTTTTCAAAAACCGTTGTCGGCTCGGTTATCACGATCCTGTCGTCTCATCTCGACCATGGACCCGGAGAGAGAAGCCTGCTTGGCCAATGGCTCGCTCATCCCCAAAGGATTGCTCCTGAACCTCACGTGCCGGATGCGGAAGAGGCCATTCGTATCCTGGGGCGGATAACGGCCGAGTTTGAAGGTCGAAATCGCGGCCGCAATGAAATCCTGAGAGCCTATGTCTCCGTGCTGTTGCATCTGTTGTTCCGCATCGGCTCCGATCAACGAAGCTGGGAGGGCTCGTCTGGAGACACCCGATTGGATGCCCTGGTGAACCTGATCGACCAACATTTCCGCACGCATCGGGCGCTGCCGTTCTATGCGGGAAAAATAGGGGTTTCGCCGACACATCTTAATCGTCTCGTTCGTGCCTGGCATGGATGTTCCGCACATGAACTGATCGAGCGCAAGATTATCGAGGAAGCGAAGAGGCAGCTCATTTTTTCAATGAGTTCCATTCAGGAAATATCATATCGGCTGGGTTTCCATGACGCCGCTTACTTTTCTCGATTTTTCGCCCGATGCACAGGCAAGGCACCAAAAGACTGGCGTTCATTGGAACGAGCACGTGTTAAATACTGAACTCCGGGTGGACGAGCTAAAATGGGGCGCTTGATGGCTACGCCCCCGCAACTTCGGATCGTCTACTTTTCGTCAATAAAGCTGAATAACAGTCGATCGATAATCACGGGAAAACAGTGCGATACCCATCAAGAGCTTTTCAGATCCGTCTTTGCGCACCAAGTCTCTTCGAGCCGCAGTAAACCGCCGATCCTATTCAAGGGAAGGCGGTTTATGTTGCGCGGCTCCGGCTGACAGGTATGTGCTGCGTCCTTTGGCGCAGGTGCTACCTGTCAAGCCGGGTAGCTTATGCCGGTGGCAATGCGCTTAGCGTCAGATTCAGTCCGATATCCGCATCGAATATGTGTGCCTTGTCCATCACGAAACCGAGCGGGATCGTCTGGCCACGTTCTGCCTTGTCGATCTCGCCGGCAAAATCGGTCGGGATGCGGGCGGCAAATTCGTGGCCGCCGAGATCGAAATAGGTATAGACCTCGTTGCCCATATGCTCGCGCAGGCGAAACGTGCAGTTGGCTACGGCAGCGCGTTCCTGTGATCCTGCAGCCAGAATGCTGCGGGGCGTCCCGATATGTTCCGGGCGAATGCCGAACTGCACCTTCTGGCCGATCCTGTTGCTCAGGAGATCGGAAAACGCAGCGGGAAGCGGCAGCATCGTGTCGCCGATCTCGACGCCAAGCCCGCCATCTCGTGCCACCACCGTTGCCTGGCGGATATTCATTTCGGGCGAGCCGATGAACCCGGCGACGAAGGCATTGACCGGGCGATCATAGAGCGTCGTCGGCGTGTCCACCTGCTGGATCGTGCCGTCTTTCAGCACGCAGATGCGTTCGCCCATGGTCATGGCCTCGACCTGGTCATGGGTGACATAGATGGCCGTCGATGGCTGTCCCCGGTCGCGCAACTCGCGATGAAGTTCCGTCAGGCGCACGCGCATCGAAGCACGCAGCTTGGCGTCGAGGTTGGAGAGCGGCTCATCGAAGAGGAACACTTCCGGCCGCTTGACGATGCAGCGGCCGACAGCCACGCGCTGCGCCTGTCCGCCCGAGAGCTGGCGCGGCAACCGGTCGAGCAGATGCTCCATTTCCAGCATTTTGGCGGCCTGGGTGACGCGCTCGTGGATTTCCTGCTTGGGCAGGCCGGCGAGCTTCAGGCCGAAGGCCATGTTGTCGTAGACCTTCATATGCGGATAAAGCGCATAGTTCTGGAACACCATTGCAATCCCGCGCTCCTTGGCGCGCAGATTGTTGACGACCGTGTCGCCGATCTTCAGTTCGCCGCCGGAAATCGATTCCAGGCCGGCGATCATGCGCAGGATGGTGCTTTTCGAGCAGCCGGAAGGGCCGACGAAGACCATGAACTCGCCGTCTCGCACTTCGAGATCGACGCCGTGCACCGCCTCGAAACCGTTCGGATAGGTCTTGACGATCTTTTCGAGATTTACGCTGGCCATGACAGGCTCCTTCTCCTCAACCCTTGATGCCGCTCGAGGTCGCGCCCTCGATGAAGTAGCGCTGCGCCAGGAAGAACACGGTCAGTGACGGCAGCAGGGCTACGATGGAAATTGCGATGATATTGGCCCACTCGACCTCGCCGCTGACGTCCATGCTCATCTTGAGCGCGAGCGACACAGGGTATTTCTCAACGGTGGAAATGTAGATCAGTGGCCCGATGAAGTCGTTCATCGTCCAGATGAACTGGAAGAGCGCGACGGAGATCAGCGCCGGTTTCAGAAGCGGCACGACGATGTGCCACAGGAGTTGCAGCGCGTTGCAGCCATCGATGATCGCGGCCTCCTCCATGTCGCGTGGCGTGCCACGCAGGAACTGGACGACAAGGAAGGTGAAGAACGTATCGACGGCAAAGGCCGATGGCAGGATCAACGGCCAGTAGGTGTCGATCATGCCCATTTCCTTGAACATCAGATATTGCGGCACGCGCAGCACGATCGGCGGCAGGAGCATCGTGCCGATCATGATGGAGAACAGGAGCTTTTTGCCTGGATATTCAAAGCGCGCGAAGGAGTAGGCCACCAGCGTGCACGAGATCAGCGTAACGATGACCCGCGGGATGACGATGAGGAACGAGTTCAGGAAGTAGGTTGCAAAGGTGAACTCGGTGCGTGTCATCCAGCCATTGTAATAGGCGCTGAAGTCGAGCAGCCGAGTGAGGTCACGCGGCAGGAACCAGATCGTGGTGAAGATTTCCTGGTTCGATTTGAACGATGCGCCCAGCAGCCAGAACAAGGGATAGAGCATCAGCAGGCCGACGCTTCCCAATATCAGATAGCGCAAGGCGAGCGAGATCCGCTCCCTGCGTTGCGTGCGCAGAACTTCCACGTTCGACGGAATTCGCGTTTTCGGCAGCGCGGTTGCGACTGTGCCACTGTTCATCGCGCTTTCTCCTTTTCCCCTGAATAGAAGACCCAGTATTTCGAGGACCAGAACAGGACGCCTGCAATCGCGACGATGAGGAAGAACAGGACCCAGGACAGGGCGCTGGCGTAGCCCATGTTGAAATATTTGAATGCTTCGTCGTAAATGTAGATGGCCATGAAGTACGTGGAGTAGAGCGGGCCGCCTTCTGTGATCATGTAAGGCGCGTTGAACTCCTGGAAGCAGTTGACGATCTGCATGATCATGTTGAAGAAGATGACCGGCGTGATGATCGGCAGGGTGACATTGCGGAACTGCTGCCAGAAGGATGCGCCGTCGATTTCGGCTGCCTCGTAAAGCGATTTCGGCACGCTCTGGAGTGCGGCCAGAAAGATCACCATGGCCGCTCCGAACTGCCATGTGTTGAGCGCCACGATCGTCCAGACGGCATAACGCTCGCTTGCCAGCCACGGGATCGGATCGATGCCGACCGTATCGAGGATGATGTTGACCAGACCTTTCTGCTGGAAGAGGAACTTCCACATGACCGAGATGGCGATTGAGCCGCCGAGAATGGTCGGCAGGTAATAGGCGGCGCGGAAGAAATTGATGCCGCGCAGCTTGAAGTTCAGCACCTGCGCGATGAAAAGTGCCACCGCCAGCCGGGCAGGGACGACGATGAGCGCAAAGGATACCGTGACCGTCAGCGACTTCCAGAACAGGTCATCGTCGAAAACCATCTTTTCGTAGTTTTCCAGCCCGATATAGGTTGGCGATCCGATCAGCGGATAGTCGGTAAAGCTCAATGCGAACGAGGCCGCGAAAGGGAATAGATTGAAGGCTAGGATGCCCAGAATAAAGGGCAGCACAAAGAGATAGCCAAGGCGTTTGCTTTCATACATCCGCATCACCTGAGAAATGTTCGGCCAGTGGCCGCGTGGAAGGGTGAGTGCGCCGACCGCAGCCGTCGCACTCTTCCGGAAAGATCAGGCTCATCCGGCCCTCATGGGCCGGTAACCTTTGTCGCGCTAAAGGCGGGACAGTATCCGGGTGGCTTCCTTGATCAGCTTCGGCGCAGATTCCTCCGGTGTGGTCTTGTCGAAGGAAAGTTCCTCGAAGGTATTGAACAGAAGCTTGTAGATCAGCGGATGTTCGAAATAGAGCGAGAAGCGCGGCACAAGCCCCTTCTCATCGAGCTCCATGATCTGGCCCGTTCCGATCTTCTGGATCGGTGGGATGAGATTTTCGTTGGTCAGGACATCCCATTGCGTTTTGGAGGCTGGGATTGCGCGTGACGTGCCGATGATGCGGGCGGCTTCCGGATCCGTTGTCAGGAAGTTGATGAATTTTGCCGCGGCTTCCTGTTGCTTGCTGTGCTTGCTGATCGAGTAGATGAAGCCGGTACGGCTCATCGTGCCTGCTGTCTTGGCGTCGGGCAACATGATGTAAGGGCCGACTTCCAACTGATCGAGGCCGCCGGTCAGCGTGTCGGCGCGTGATGTCAGCGTGCTATCCTGCGAGTAGACGCCGCCCCACTTGCCTTCCACCCAGTCGGGCATCTGCGATGTCGGCTTGTTGGCGCCGCCCATGGCAGTGCGTGCCTTGATGCTGACCAGCACATGCTCGTCTTCAAGCCTCTTGAAGAAGCGCAGCCAGTCGGCGACCTGCTCCTCGCTCATAGAAACCTTGGGTTCGTCGGGATCGATGAAGTTGACATTGTATTTCTGCATCGCCCAGGACAGCGAGATGAGGAAACTGCCCTGCGTGGTCGGATCCAGCGGGTAATATTCGTCACCCAGGCGCTCACGCATCAGTTTGGCGGCTTCGAACAGCTCGTCCCAGGTTTTCGGGTAGTCGATCTTCGCCTTCTGCCACGGTTCCTTGTTGTAAAGGAACAGGAAGCCGGTCGAGCCGATCGGCACGCCCTGCATCTTGCCGTTGACGGTTACCTGCTCAAGCGTTGTCTTGGGGAATTCCTCGAGATTGATCAGGCTGGAGAACTTGTTGATGTCTTCGAAGCCGTCGCCCTTTTTCGAGAACATCGGAAGCCAGGCAAGCAGCATCTGCATCACGTCGGGCTCGGTTCCGCCGGCGAACTGGGTGCTCAGGCGCGTCTGGTAACCGTCATAGCCGGAATATTCGGCCTTTACGGTGATGCCCGGGTTTTTCTCCTCGAAAAGCTTTATGATCTTGAGTGTATTTGCGGCGCGTGCCTCGTTGCCCCACCAGGCGAAACGGATCGATACGTCCTCGGCAAAAGCCGCAGATGTCAGTGAAACAAGCGCTGTGAATGTCAGCGCCGCCAGTGTCTTTCGTTTGAACATGGTCTCCTCCTAAATTTCCTCTCTAGCTTGTTATGATCGCCTCCCGGCGGTCAGATATGTGCGCATGAGACTGCGCCCGGCTTGTATGGAGCCCAGCAGGGCAGGCACTGCGGAATGGGGGTGAATAAGATTGGTATTCGGCGCGCTGGGCAGTAAGCGGCGCTTCAGCCTGCCATCGAGATCGCGCAGGTCGCTAAACAGCGTTGAACCTTCGGCTGCCGGCCTGTTCTCGGGAGGTCCTTCACCGTCGATTACCTGCTGCAAGGATCGTGGCGGTACCCAAAGATCTGCGGCATGGCCTGTTGCGAGCACCTTAAGCGGCAAGTCTGTCTCGACGGTGCTCTCCCGCAGTTCTCCCGCATCGGTCGGCCGTTGCCGTGTGGTCACGCGGCAACCGGGCAAGGGCGACCAGACCGTCGTCAGTTCGCCGTCTTCGAGAACGGCTTCGTAAACGTCCGTGCGAAATGTCCAGACGAGCCCGTTGCGGCTGAAGGCGAGCATGTTGTCGCCGGCAAAGCCGCTCGCAATCCAGTCCAGCGACTCCACGCAAAAGCCGTGATGCGAGGAATAGGCGAATTTGGCGTATTTGTCGGCGACATGCCGGATCTCGCGATGTCTCGGCGGAGGCGCCATCAGATAGGCAACGCCATTGGAGCGCCAGGTAGTCTGGCGAGAGACGGCAACTGAATGGATCGCCGGCGGATCGTCTGCCTCTTCCTCTGTGCTCCAGAATGGGTGGTCAGCCGGAAGCGCCAGCGGCGCAAAAGCTTTCAGAGCCCAGAGTGGTGATTGCGAGCTGTTGTAGAACTCGCTCATCAAAAGACTGGGGTAGCCGTAACCGACGGTGAGATGTCCCTCTGCATCGAAGATCGACTGCCCAAGCCACCAGCACATCGAACGCGACCAGAGGCCTCGCAGCTTTCCCACACTCAGTTCAGGATGGCCGATCTCTGCCAGTAGACCCCAGAAACATGCGGTTCCGAAGCGATAGGTCATCGAGCGCCCGTAGGCGATTGCTGCGCCGTCTTCCGCAAACCAATGGCGATAGGAAAGAGCAAAGGTTCTCGCCCGCTCGATATAACGCGCTGACCTTTCGGGATCATCGACCGAGTGCCAGCGCGCGTAAAGCAGCCCGTAGAAGTGGAAGGCGAAGGGATTGTAGTAATCGAACCGCTCGATCTTGTCGCCATCCTTGTACCAGCCTTCGCCGACATACTGGCTGTCGATGAAGTCAAGCTCCTCGGCAAGGCATTTCCCGTCGACCGGCCAGTCGACGCTGGCGAGTGAATCGATCACCAGAATTCGGAAGAAGCGCCAGTTGCTCGGGTTGATGCGGGCATCCTGTATTCGCGATAACCAGCGAAACAGGTTTTCACGGGAAGCCTGAGGCATCAACCTGTTCAGGAGATCGGGTTGTTCACGCAGGAACACGGCCAGCGCTGCCATCTCGACCAGCCGCTGATCCATGTCGCCGGCTTCACCCCAATAAGCGGGATGGTCAGGGTCAGTGCCGTTGGTCAAACCCTCAACGATGGCCTCCACTCCGGGTACCGAACAGCCGCCGACAAGCGCTGGGACCACGCCCCAAAGCAGGCGCGAGAGCCCCTCAAGACGGGCCGCGCTCTCATCATAAGCCGCAACGGTCGAGCCAAGCCTGAGCCCGGCATTGCCTTGGGTGAATGAACCGAGGTGATTGCCGACAATCCATGACAGGAGTCGTGCGGCGGCATCCCGATCTATTGGCAGATGTGGATCGATTGGCAGTGAAGGACGCAGCATCGATCTCACCAGCAGAAACGGGAGTGGCCGAGCGATCGCATCAGCGCTTCCATGAAATAATAATCGCCATAGGGCAGCATGTTGCGCACCGAACCGCGCCGGACATGGGCGGCGCCATAATCAAGCAATCCCTGGGCCCCTTCAATTTGCGTAACGTCGCAAGTCTCGATCAGGCCATCGAGCAGACGATCGGCAAAGGCGTGCCAGCGGATTTTCTCTTCACCGCTGGTCACATCCGCCAGGATGAAGAGCCCGGCGGACAGAATGGCCCCTGCCGAACTGTCCAGATATTGCGGCTCGTCAGCGGGCAACCGCAGGTCCCAGAGCGGTACACGATCAGCGCCCATAAGTTCTTCGGCCTTGGCGGCGACCAGTCGGGCCGCATCGAGATATTCGGAATTGCCCGTGGCGCGGTAGGACTGCGCAAAACCATGCACCAGCCAGGCCTGACCGCGCGCCCAGCAGGAATCATGCGCATAACCCTGATGGGTTTCACCGCGCAGCGGAGCGCCGGTCGTGGTGTCGAAAACGAACGTGTGGAATGACGTGCCGTCTTCCCGGATCAGATTGCGGCGGGTGGCCTCCGCGTGGGCGTCGGCGATCGTCTTGAAATCGGGCGCGCCGGTTTCGGCATGTGCCCAGTAAAGCAGGGCCAGATTCTGCATCGTATCGGCAATGATGCGGCCGGCCACGAATGTGGAGCGTGTCGTATTTTCCGTTCCGTGCGAGTTCCAGGCCTGGATATAGCCGCCGGCGGGTCTGAAGCGGGCGCGCAGCGCTTCTGCAGCGCGCAAGGCCATCTGCCGCGCCGTCTGCGATCCGGTCAGCTTCCAATCGGCAACGCAATTCAGCGAAAAGATGAAGCCCAGATCGTGATCCTGTGCTGCGAGGTTGGACAAGAGCAGGTTGAGGTCTGCCTGACGGGCTCGGGCGAGATTGGCCAATCCCGGTTCGCCGTTGAACTGGTAGGCAAGCCAGAGCTGGCCGGGATAGAAGCTGATAACCCAATCGAACGGATTGCAATATTGCCAGCCGTTTTCCACGCTGCCGATCTGGGGGTTGCGCAGCCCGAAAATCCGCGATGTCGACTTCACCCGCTCGACGCACCGCTCAAGAGCTGCCTGGCGGCTATTTGGTTTTGCCAAGGCAGAAGATTGGGAGGAGTGGGGAAGGGTAGCGGTGAGCATGCAGGTTTCCTCGCTGTCAATGCGAAGACTTTGGCATGAGCGAAAATTTTGTCAATTAAGAAAAATTTTCGCTCATGTGACGAAAATTCCTTTCGTGAATTGCTTGCTGTTATGCAAGGTAACCAAGTCGTATTGCTGTGCTTATTGATTTAAATGCGAAAAATTACGAAAACTGCAGCAAAAAATGGGCTGCTTTTGTGCCGAAAATTTTCGTGATAGACATTGTGTCGCGGAAGTGCCTTTGGCCATTACGAACCGCAGAAAGCGAATGATGAGCGATCCAGACTCGTATCTTTCAACAGCGACACTTCACGATGTTGCGGCTGCGGCCGGAGTTTCCGTAGGGACCGTATCGAAGGCGCTCAACAAACGCGGCGGCGTAAGCCCAAGCGTTGCAGCTCAAATCATAGAGACGGCACGCAGGCTCGGATATCAGAAGCGCCAGCTGCCGCCCGAACCCGCGTATAACGTGGCGTCTGCGACGATCATCACTTTTGATCGGTTCGTGGTGAGCGGCCAGTTTTATGGCGAGATCCTCGACTCGATATTGAAAGAGGCCGAAAGTCGCGGCATTGCCACCAATGTGGAGCTTCTTCCTTCGGTCGAAATTCCAACGCTGCTAGCCCAGGAAAACTGGTTCGGTCGGCAGCGCCCAGAAAGTCTTGTTGTGCTTGGCATCGATACACCGGAAATGCTGGATGCGATCAGCGGGCTTGGCTGCCCGGCCGTTATCGTCAACGGCGCTGATCGCCGGATGCGAATCCCGAGCGTGTCTCCTGACTACCATTTTGGCGGTTGGCTGGCTGCCCGGCATCTGTTGGAACAGGGGCATCGCAAGATCGCGCATGTGACGCATCCCTGGCGCGTTTCATTTGCGCTTCGGCTCGACGGATTTCGCGATGCGCTTTCGGACTTCGGCATCACTTTTGATCCGGAAATCCACCTGATCGACACGCAGAGTCGTGCTCTGATGAGCCTTGATGCGCGGCGTGCCATAGAGGAAAGGCTGGCAGCCGGCAGGCTGGATTATACCGGCTTTGTCTGTGCCGCAGATATGCTGGCGCTCGGCGTTATACAGGCTGCGACCGCGGCCGGTCTTTCGGTTCCCAACGACATCTCGGTGGTCGGTTTCGACGATCTGCCCGTCAGCAGTCACTCAACGCCGCCGCTTAGCTCGATCCGCATCGACAGGCAGGAAGTTGGTCGCACAGCGGTCGATCTGCTGCTTGAGCGGGCCGCGATGCCGGATCGCGTTGCACGACGGGTCGGCATCGGCGTCTCGCTTGTCTCGCGTGCTTCGGTCGGCACTATTTAGTCGTCGCCAATTGACCGTTCGGGAAGTAATGGCCTCCGGAAACTGCACAGTAGGATAGTTGATGCTTATTCTGGCTTTTGGGGGCCTGTTTCGGCTGAAGGCGGAATGACACCTTGAGCGGTCTCCTCCTTGGGCCAGAGATGAAGAGCGTTCCAATAGATAATAATTGCGGTGAGCAGGTTGAGCCCGGCGATGCGGTCGCGGACTTCACGCGGTCAACCTCACGCAGCGCAGCTGCCAGATCATTCCGGCGCGGGTAGGAGGCACGCTTGCGGAGCAACCGGCCAGCTGTTTGATCCCTGAGTTTGATGGTGGAATTTAATCCATTGAGTGGAAGGATGCACCATGGGCCAAACATCTGGGCGGCGGCTTGCATCACCGAAGCCTTCCGAGATCTACAGGGCGGTTGTTAATGATGGCCTCCATCGAGAAGAAGCCGGTCACCGTTGCAAGATCGAAGTCGGTGATGAGCTTCTGATAAAAGGCGTCGTAGCCGGCCATGCCTCGCGTCACGACCTTGATCAGATAATCCCAATCTCCGCCGATGCGATAGAAGTCGATGACTTCCGGAAGCTTCTCGACATGCCTCCGGAAGCCCTCGCTCCAATCCTTGGAATGATACCGGGTGCGGATCATGACAAACACCGTCAGATCGAAGCCAAGGGCCTGGAGATCGATATTGCTGTGCGACCCCCGTATAAGTCCCAAAGACTGAAGACGTTGGAGGCGGCGCCAGCAAGCATTTTGCGAGAGCCCGATTTTCTCCGCGAGGTCCCGTTGCGACAGGGTCGAGTCGGCTTGGAGGACGGTCAGGATCTTGATATCAAAATCATCGATTTTTGCTGATTCATCGATCATATGTCATTCAACTCGGTCAAAATGGCAAAAAATGGGTGAGTTATTTCTGGATCAGGCAGATTAAACTCCAAGTCAATATCCAATACAGGGGATTTGACCGTGGACACTGCCCGTATCGAGAAAAGGCCGACCGAAACGTCTCTATCGAGGTTCCGCCAAAGCTTGAACGGCGATGATCCGATTTCGATGCTCCGAGACGGACTGGTCGGATCAAACGCGGTGATCGTCGGGCCCTATGGCTCACGGGATCTTGTCTATGCCGACTACGTCGCTTCCGGCCGCGCCCTGTTGCAGATCGAACGTTTCGTTCTGGAAGAGGTACTGCCATATTATGCCAATAGCCATACCGAAGCCTCCTATTGCGGCGGGTTCATGACCCAGATGCGCCGGGAAGCGCGCGCGCTGATCGCAGCCTCCTGCGGCGCCAGCGAACGACATGCAGTCATCTTTACTGGGTCGGGGGCGACGTCGGGGATCAACCGCCTCGTCAAGCTGTTCGGCGTGGCGGAGACAGTTGCTGCCGGCAGGCGTGCCAGGGTGATCATCGGGCCTTACGAACACCATTCCAACATCCTGCCGTGGCGGGAGAGCGGCGCCGAGATCGTTGAGATCGCCGAACATGCCGCGGGCGGCCCCGATCTGCGGCTTCTGGAGGCGGCGCTGCGGGACGACGCCCCCGATTTGACGATATGCACCCTGTCGGCTGCCTCCAACATTACCGGCATCACCAGCGATGTAGCGACGATCACGTCGATGGTGAAGGCGGCCGGCGCGAAGATGGTCTGGGATTATGCCGGAGCAGGACCCTATATGCCGATCTCCATGGTGCCCGGTGAAGACGCCGAGATCGATGCCGTCGTTATCTCGCCGCACAAGTTCATCGGTGGGCCGGGTGCGTCCGGCATCCTCGTCATGCGGCGCGATGATCTTGCGACGAAAAAGCCGTCTTGGCCGGGTGGCGGTACGGTGAAGTTTGTGTCGCCCCAGTCGCACGACTACAGCGAAAGCCTCGAAGCGCGCGAGGAGGCAGGTACGCCGAATGTGGTCGGCGACATCAGGGCCGCGCTCGCCTTCATCGTCAAGGGTGCGATCGGTCGCGACTTCATGGAGAAACGCAACCGCGCGCTCGCCGCACGGGCGCTCAAGGCGTGGAAGGACCACCCGCGCCTGGAACTTCTCGGTCTCATGGAGCCCGATCGCCTGCCGATCATCTCTTTCCGGGTCAGAGATGGAAAGGGCGGCTATGTCCACCAGCAACTGGTCACGCGCATGCTGAGCGACCGGTTCGGCATTCAGGCGCGGGGCGGCTGCGCCTGCGCCGGTCCCTATGTCCACCGGCTGCTGTCGCTTGACGACGAGCAGTCGGAGGAGATCAGGCAGGCGATCTTGTCCGGCGACGAAATCAGGAAACCCGGTTTCACCCGCCTGAATTTCAGCGTCCTGCTTCCGGACGAAAAGGTGCAGTTCATTCTCGATTCCGTGTCGCAGCTCGCCGCGGACGCAACGGCTTTTGAACAGCACTACGACATCGACACGAGGCGGGCGATCTTCTTCCCGCGCGCGATGGCCGACCAGGGTGCCGTCCATGCTTGATCCAAACGTTGCCGGCTTTCACGATGCCCGAACGGGCAGCATCCAATATGTCGTCGCCTGCCCGCAAACGCGCGAATGCGCCGTCATCGATCCGGTTCTAGACTATGATGAGAAGTCCGGCTCGACCGCCACGACGAACGCCGACATGCTTCTCGACCATATCGACAGGCAAGGCCTGAAGCTCGTCTGGATACTCGATACGCATCCCCATGCAGACCATTTCTCTGCCGCTCGCTATCTCAAGTCGCGGACCGGCGCGCCGACCGCGATCGGCGAGCACGTGCGGGACGTCCAGCAAATCTGGCGACGGATCTACGACGACCCGGACCTGCCGTGCGACGGTTCGCAGTGGGACCGGTTGTTTTGCGATGGCGAGACGTTCGGGATCGGCAATCTGACGGCGCGCGTTCTCCATTCGCCAGGTCATACACTGGCGTCGATCAGTTACGTTGTCGGTGACGCAGCCTTCATTCACGACACGCTGTTCATGCCAGACAGTGGTTCGGCCCGGGCCGATTTTCCGGGTGGCAGCGCGGAGAGCCTCTGGCAGTCGATACAGGACATCCTGAGCCTTCCCGATGACACTCGCCTGTTTACCGGCCACGACTACAGGCCGGGCAGACGCCCGGCTCTTTGGGAAAGCTCCGTCGCAGCACAGAAGGCCGGCAATCCGCACGTGGCCGGAACGTCGCGGGAGGAGTTCATCCGGCTCCGCGAGGCGCGCGATAGGACATTGCCAATGCCAAAACTGATCTTGCATGCCCTGCAGGTCAATATCCGCGGCGGGGAATTGCCGAAGCCGGAGGACAACGGCAGGCGTTATCTGAAAATTCCGCTGGATGCCTTGCCGGACGCGGTCTGGGGCTGAGCATGGATCTCGCCTTGCACCAGGCTCTCGTCGCGCTGGCTTCGGGATCGCTGATCGGATTCACGCTCGGGCTGATCGGCGCTGGCGGCTCTATCCTGGCGACGCCGCTGCTCGTCTATGCGGTCGGGATGCGAGACATTCACATGGCGATCGGCACCGGCGCGCTCGGCGTGTCGGTCAATGCCTATCTCAATCTCGCCAGCCATGCCGCCAAGGGGCATGTGTGGTGGCGAAGCGCCATCATCTTCGCCATCGCCGGTTCGATCGGAGCCTATCTCGGTTCCAGCCTCGGCAAGGTCGTGGAGGGCGGCCATCTGCTCTTCATGTTCGGCCTGCTGATGATGTTCGTCAGCTTCACCATGCGGGGAGGGAGAAGTGCGGCGGAAGCTTCGGCGCAATCGCTGACGATGCGGACGCATGGCAAAACAGGCGCGATGGCACTTCTGACGGGGTTCGCCGCCGGCTTCTTCGGTATCGGCGGCGGCTTCCTCATCGTGCCGGCATTGCTGTTTGCCACCGGCATGCCACTGATTAACGCCATCGGCACATCGCTTCTTGCCGTCGGCACCTTCGGTATGACAACGGCCGTGAACTATGCCGTATCCGGTTACATCGACTGGCAAACCGCCGCCTACTTCATCGCCGGTGGCCTTGGCGGCGGCATGGTCGGAACGCTGGCCGCAACACGTCTGGCGGACTGGCGAGGTATCCTTGCCGGAATTTTCCGGACCGTCGTGTTCTGCGTCAGCCTATACGTGCTCTGGCGCAGCTACGGGGTCTTGGTTCACGGGTGAACGTTCCATGAGATAAGGCCTGCCTCCCAAATCCGTTATGTCCGAACTTCGAGCCACTATACATCAACTCCAGGATCAAAGGCGGCTGCTCGCAAGCGAGAATGCCGGACTGCTGAAAGGCCACGATTAATCTGGATCGGAGTTTCATATCCCTTCAAGCTGTTACTATTAGAATGTTTCCTAGCCGTGGGGGACTAAGGCGATCTCTTCTTTCAACATAAGCGCATATTGATGCAGAGCACCTGGTGTCAATTTTGCGCATAGCAATGTGAAGCCGAGCGATGCGCTGGCTTTGGTGCCGTCCGTGAAAATCGGCACGGACACCCCGGCAATTCCCGGAATTAGCTCACCGACATCGATTGCATAACCTCTTTCGCGCGTGTCGGCGATCAGTTTGCGAACCTTGTCCGGATTGAGATCGCGATAGGACGCATAGCGTTCGGCATTTGCACGGATGATAAATTCCTGCTCGTCTTCGTCGAGATAGGCGAGCATTGCGATGGAGCCGGGACCGACCCCGAGCGCCACAGCTCCGCCGATCGATCCTGTCAAGGTCGGCACGACGCACTCGCCATCGCGCCTGTCAAGACAGACTGAATCATGATTGAGCCTCACCATCAGGTGGATCGTATCGCCGGTTCGGCGACGGATACGCGTCAAAGCTGCATCATAACTGCTGATTATGCCAGGACCACGAGCCGCGCGGGCTCCATAAATAGCCATACGGGCACCCAGCCTGTAACAGCGCTTTTTATCGTCTCTTGCCAACAGCTTATGACCGACAAGCGTGTTTAATATTCTGTGACACGTCGCCGTATTGAGACCTGAAACAGCCGTCAAATCTTTTAGCGTCACGCCGTTCACGCCGCCGTTCGCGACCAGGTCCAAAAGGATTACGGCGCGATCCAGAAGTTGCGCGCCTGTCGAAGACGAATGTTTTGCTTCAGGCATAAAATTCCACATTATGAAAAATTGACGATTGTTATCTTGTATAATGAGAATTTTCGCTGTTCAACGATGATTATTGGGTCACCCGAGAAATTGTCTAATAATTGGGCGCCCTAATCTTGCGGCTATAAAGAAGCCCAGGCCAGTCGTCACAGCGGGTGGAAATCCTGCTAAAGGAATATGGGGAACTAGCATGATCAAGACTGCCCTTATGTCTGCAATCGCCGTCGTTGCTGCGCTGTCCGCAAGCACGGCCATGGCGGATACGCTTGCCGACATCAAAGCCCGCGACAAGCTGATCGTCGGCGTCAAGAACGACTATGCGCCTTACGGCTATCTCAACGACAAGGGCGAGACCGTAGGCTTTGAAATCGAACTCGCGAAATATGTAGCCAAGGAACTGTTGGGTTCGGAGGACAAGATCGAACTCGTTCCTGTGGTCGCTGCAAACCGTATCGAATTCCTGACAGCTGGTCGTATCGACGTGATTTTTGCGACGCTGGGCATTACGCCGGAGCGCGAAAAGGTTATCGACTTCACCACCCAGTACGTTTCCGCAGGCGGTCCGTCCGTGCTGATGGCTGGCGGCGCGACATTGAGCAAGTGGGAAGAACTCAAGGGACGCCCGGTCTGCGGTATCCAGGGCTCTTACTTCAACAAGAAGATGACAGAAGAATTCGGCATCCAGCTGGTCAACTTCAAAAGCCAGCCGGAAGCCTATCGTGCGCTCAAGGACAATCGCTGCGTTGGTATGGTCTTCGACGACATGACGCTGCGCATGAAACTGCGTGAGCCGGACTGGTCAAACTACAAGATTGCAGTTGCGCCTTATGAATTCGCACCGATGGCCGGCGGGCTTCGCAAAGACGAAACCGCATTCCGCGAAGCCGTGGACAAGGCGATCCACAAGGCGGAAGGCGAAGGCAAGTTGATCGAGTGGGAAACCAAATTCGGTATGCCGGCTTCCGATTACATCGCGCAGCGTGCCAAAGCTGCCGCTTCGGCCAAGTAAGTCGGATCGAGAGAGCCATTGTCCGGTCTTGATTTTTCCTGGCTTGGTGACCCGGCCTACCAGCAGTGGCTGCTGGTAGGCGTCACCAACACAATCGAACTTGCGGCGATCTCATCGGTCGCCGCAGTTATCATCGGCATGCTCGGTGCGCTGGCGTTGACGCTGCGGATTTTCTGGCTGGAAGCGCTTGTTGAACTCTTCGTCGAGTTCTTCCGCAATACGCCGCCGCTTCTGCAGATGCTGTTTGCCTATTTCACGCTGTCGACCCTCGGCTTGAAGGTGACGGATCCGGCAACGGGCCTGTCGATGCCGCTGCTCAGCGCATTTGCTTGCGCCGCGATTTCGCTCAGTCTTTTTGGCGGGGCGCTTGCTATCGAGGCATTTCGTTCGGGCATCGAAACAATGCCGCGTTCCATTATCGAAGCTGCGCGCTCGCTCGGCTACAGTCGGTGGTCACGGTTCTGGCGTGTCGAAGCACCGATTGCGACGCGCATATGTCTTCCTGCGCTCACCAATATTCTGACCAATCTGTTCAAGACGACATCGCAGGCCTCCGTCATCACGGTGCCGGAGCTGATGTATTACGCGGGACAGATCTACAACGACAACCTGCGTACGCTGGAAGTGATGCTGCTGATCCTTGTCATCTATGTGGCTCTGGTTTCAGTCATCACGTTTGCGATGTCGCGGCTGGAACGCTGGATGGCTTTCCCCGGCTATGGAGCGGGGCATTGATCATGAGCTCAATTCTTACCTACGAAAACAAGAAGCGCTTTGTCCTTCTGTTCATCGTCCTGGTCGTCATCGCATGGATCACCATGGATGCTCTGGCCGGAGGATCCGAACAGTGGGCGCGCGTGGCAATCCGCTTGCCACTCATCCTGACCGGCTCGGGCTCGGGTTGGCCTGTCAACGGCGGCTTTGCGCTGAACATCATGTTGTCCATTGCATCGATGGCGCTGGCGACCACTCTCGGCACGATCCTCGGTTTGGCAACACTGTCCAGATCGGCGCTCGTCAGGATTCCGTCTCTCGCGGTGATGAACTTCCTGCGCAACTCCCCGTGGCTCGTGCTGCTCTTCGCGATGCTCTACATCATTCCGTTCGAAGTCCACCTTTTTGGAATGAGCGTTCCGTTCCCGCCTTTCGTGAAGGCCGTGATCGGTCTGGCCCTGCCGACCGGCGCCAACTTTTCCGAAGTCATTCGTGGTGCCGTACAATCCATTCATAGCGGCCAGTGGGAAGCTTCACGGTCGCTCGGTTATACGACGACGCAAATCTATCGTTACGTCATCCTGCCTCAGGCGTTTCGTCGGATGATCCCGGGCTGGATGAACCTTTACGCCCTGCTGATGATTGCAACGGCTCTTGCCACGGTGACGGGTATCCAGGACGTCCTGACGATCCTGAACACATCGCTGGCGATGGAGAGCGAGCGCGCCATCGTCTACTTCTACATCACCATCCTCTTCCTCTTTTTCGCCTATTGCTACCCCATCGCGGTTTTCGCGCGGCGTCTGGAGCGTGCCGTCAAAGGAGACAATCTATGAACCGTTCCAACGCTCTGATCGAAATCGACGATATCCGCAAATCCTTCGGCACATTCGAGGTTCTCAAGGGCATTTCGCTCGCCGTGGACAAAGGCGAAGCCGTCTGCATCATCGGTCCTTCGGGATCGGGAAAATCGACCATCCTGCGCTGCATCAACGGCTTGATGCCGATCGACAGCGGTTCGATCCGCGTCGGATCCCATCGGGTTCACGAATTGACGACTGAAAAGGCTATGCGGCCGCTGCGCCATCAGGTGGCGATGGTGTTTCAGCAATATAACCTCTTCCCGCATCGCACAGCGCTCGAAAACATCATGATGGCACCTGTTCAGGTGTTGGGTCACGACAAGCGCGAGGTCGAGGACCGTGCTCGCAAGCTTTTGAAAAAGGTGCGCCTTTCGGAAAAAGCCGACAGCTATCCGGGACAGCTATCCGGTGGCCAGCAGCAGCGTATTGCAATCGCGAGAGCTCTCGCGATGCAGCCGGACATCATCCTGTTCGATGAGGTCACCGCTGCGCTCGATCCGGAGACCGTGAAGGAAGTCCTTTTCACTATCCGTGAACTTGTGGAAGAGGGCCTGACCTGCGTGCTTGTCACCCATGAGATGAAGTTTGCGAGGGAAGTATCCCATCGAGTGTGCTTCACCGATCATGGCCGGATTGTAGAAAGCGCGCCGCCGGCCGAATTCTTCGACAACCCGCAGGATCCGCGCCTGCGCGAGTTTCTGGGCCAAGTTCTTTAAGCAAGCATGCGGGCTGGGCACTGCCAAGTCCGCATCCAGGTGCCGGCAAGTGGGGAGGGCGATGAGGCACTCCCTTTGCCGATTGCGTTTCATGAAAGGCGAGCGTTGTTGCTCGATTGACCATGCCCCGTTTTGACGACATTTATTCCGAGGATTTCAAGGAAGCTCCCTATTGGTGGGAGGCGGCTGAGCCGGAAACCGATCTGGATCCGCTGCCTGAGAAAGTGGATGTGGTTGTTGTCGGGTCCGGTTATGCCGGAATAAACGCAGCGACGCACCTTGCACGGGCCGGGCGCTCAGTCGTGGTGCTGGATAGCGACCGGATTGGATCCGGTTGTTCCACACGTTCGGGCGGCATGGTGTCGAGCGGCCAGAAGCTGGTCGTGGGTGGTGCCATCAAGGGCATTGATCCCGCCCTTATTTCCAGGCTGATCGGCGAGAGTAACGAGAGCTTCGAATATATGAAGACGCTGGTCGAGACCGAAAAGCTCGATGCCGGCCTCGAGCTCAAGGGCCGCTTTTTCGGCGCCAATACGGCCAGTGATTTCGAAACGCTGAAACGTCACGGTGCACTGCTGTCGGAAAAGACTGGTGTTCACGTGCATTATTTCGACCGAAATCACCAGCGCGAGGTTATCGGTTCCGATTATTATCATGGCGGCATGGTGATCGATGAATATGGCGGTCTCCATCCGGGCCTGTATCACAGGGCGCTGCGAGAGCGTGCCAAGGCAGCGGGCGTCATGCTGCGCTCGCATGCCCGCGCCGGCATCGTCAAGGATGGTCCGAACGGCGAAAAGATCGTGCCGACGGTGCGCGGCAGCATACGCGCCACCAATGTGATCGTTGCCACCAACGGTTATACAGACGCCGATGCAACGCCGGAGCTGGCGCGCCGACTGGTTCCAGTGAAGAGTTATCAGATCGCCACGGAGCCGCTGCCCGCGGACCTTCTCGCCGAACTCATTCCCCAGTCGCGCATGGTATCCGACACTCGCCGCGACCTGATCTACAGCCGTGTCTCGCCGGATGGCACCCGGCTGCTGTTCGGTTCTCGTCCTGGGGTTTTCGAGATGTCGGAAAGGCAGGCGGCAAAGCGGATTTACGCCCGCATGCTGGTGATCTGGCCGCAGCTTGCGGGTGTCAAGATTACTCATTCATGGGTCGGCAGCGTCGCCATGACCGTGGACAAGCTTGCGCATATCGGTGAGCGCGACGGCGCCAATTTCGCCGTTGGCTGCAACGGCAACGGCGTCGCGCTGATGACCTATCTCGGCTACCAGACTGCCAGAAAGATACTCGGCGAGCAGAATATGCCATCCGCCTTCGACCGCGAGAAATTCACTCCGGTTCCTTTCTATTCCGGAAAGCCATGGTTCCTGCCAGCCTTCACCGGCTGGTATCGCCTGCGGGATTTCCTCGACCGTCCGGGCCGCTAAGGTTGGAAAGGGCGGTTAACGGCATGCGTATTGAAGAGGATGCGCTCGGCACGCGGCACCTTGCTGATGATGTGGCCTATGGCATTCAGACCGTTCGTGCGATCGAGAATTTTTCGATCTCAGGCCGTAGCATAGCGGATATCGAAGGTTTCGTTGCTGCCATCATCCTGATCAAGCAGGCCGCCGCGCGTGCGAACCGAAGCTCCGGCGAGCTTGAAGTCGAGATTGCCGACGCGATCGATGCCGCCGCTGCAGAACAGTTGGCCGGTATTCGGCGCCAGGACTACCCTGTCGATATATACCATGGCGGCGGCGGTACGGCAGCCAACATGAACGTCAACGAGGTTCTCGCCAACCGTGCGAGCGAAATTCTGTCCGGCCGAAAGGGGGCAGATCCGGTTCACCCCAATACCCATGTCAATATGGGGCAATCGACCAATGACGTCATTCCGTCGGCGATGAAAATCGCTGTCGGAGGCGAGCTTGCCGGCCTGAAGGAAAGCCTGATTGTTCTTCTTGGCTCGCTTCGCGAGAAAGAAGAGGCATTGGCGGGCGTGGTCAAGCTGGGCCGCACCTGCCTACAAGACGCCTTGCCGATCACCTTCGGCCAGCAATTTTCCGGCTATCGTTCGGCATTCGAGCGTCAGATCGCCGAGATCGACGGGCTGGAAATTTCGTGTCTCGGCCTGCCGCTTGGAGCGACCGCGATTGGCACATCCTTTGGCGCGTCGGCACAATACCGGCAGGTTGTCTTCGAAGAGCTTTCGGGCCTGACTGGCAAGGCGTTCCACGCTGAGAAGAACTTATTCGACGCGCTACAGAACGCCGATCATTGGCTGAAAGTATCCGCCACCCTGAAGGCGGTTGCCGTGACGCTTTCCAAGCTTTCTGCCGATCTGCGTTTGATGTCGTCTGGCCCGCGAGCAGGGCTCGGCGAGATAAATCTGCCAGCGGTGCAGCCCGGTTCATCGATCATGCCCGGTAAAGTCAATCCGGTCATGCCGGAAATGATGATGCAGGTGGCATTCCGGGTGATCGGTAACGATGCGACGGTAACGCGCGCGGCCGAGGGAGAACTGGATCTCAACGTGTGGGAATCCATCATTCTCGAAGCGGTCAGCGAGTCCATTCGTCTGATGCGCCGGGCGATCCCGCTCTTTGTCACCAAATGTATCGCCGGCATTGAGGTGAATGCGGATATTGGTCTGGCTGATGCGTCGGGATCACTGGCACTGTCGACCGCTCTTGCATCGATCTATGGCTACCCGTCTGCGTCCGCGGTGGCGAAATATGCCGCCAAGCACGGCATCCCGATCGGCGCAGCTTCTGTGGCCTTGGGTTTGATGGGTGAAGACGAAGCGGAATTCCTTTTCTCCGACATTGCTGCTTTCGCTCATCCCGAGCGGGCCGAGCGTCTGATCTCGGAGTTCAAAAATCGCAGCCGTCGCTGACGCACGATTATTTTTTTACCTCTATAGATCAAGGAGATAACATGAGCGACCTCGAAGTTACCAAGATCAAGTCCAGCAGCCTCTATGAAGAGAAGGCCAGCTATTCGCGCGTCGTCACCGTCGGCGACATGATATTGGTCTCCAACACGGCCGGCATCGACTACAAGACCCGCGTCCTGTCGCCTGACATTCGGGAGCAGACATTACAGTGCTTCAAGAATATCGAAGGTGCTCTCGCCTCCGTTGGCGCAACGCTCGGCGACGTTGTGCGCTCGTGCGTCGCCATCCCGCGTGCGGAAGACAAGGAAGCGGTTCTTGCCGTTCTCGGCGACAAATTCCGTGGCATCGATCCGGCATCGACGATAACGGCGACACCGCTGGCAGGCGAATATCGCGTGGAAATCGAAGTGACCGCCTATCGCGGCGTCGGCAACGCAAAAGCCAAATACATCAAGATCGATCTCTAAAACGTCATCGGGCATCGGGTCGGATCTTTTGCCTGCAACAGGGCGCCCGATGCCTTCTCACCATTTTCGAAAGACCCGTTTCCATGTCCCTTTCCATTCCGCTTTCCCCATTTAGGGGCGATGCAGATTTCCCTGCTCAGGCCGATGTCGTCGTCATCGGTGGAGGGATCATCGGTATCACCACGGCGCTGACGCTTGCGGAGCGCGGTGTATCCGTCGTCGTGGTGGAAAAGGGCGTGGTAGCCGGTGAGCAGTCCGCTCGTAACTGGGGCTGGACACGGCAGATGGGCCGTGACGCAGCCGAGCTGCCTCTCACCATGGCGAGCCTGCGGCTTTGGTCGCAGATGAACGAACGGACCGGAGAAGAAACCGGCTGGCGCAGAACCGGCATAACCTATCTCTGCTATAACAAGCGCGACATGGAAATCTGGGGCAGCTGGTACGAAAAGGGCAAGGCCTACGGTCTGGATTCCCAGATGCTGACCGGTCAGCAGGTTACTGCACTTCTGCCTGGCTCCTCCGGTGGATTGATCGGTGGTCTGCACACGCCCTCGGACGGGCGGGCCGAGCCGACCATCGCAGCCGTCGCCATGGCCAATGCGGCCAGGCGTGCAGGCGCGCGCATTCTTACCCAGTGCGCGGCTNNGCGGCTCGTGGGGTGGAAAAGAGTGCAGGCAAGATTTCCGCCGTCATTACGGAACGGGGACGGATCGCCTGTTCGTCGGTCGTTTTGGCCGGAGGGGCATGGTCGCGGCTGTTTGCCGGCAATATGGGACTGGATTTCCCGCAGCTCAAAGTCATGGGCACGGTCGCGCGTGTGACCGGTATCGGGGGCATTTCGGATATGCCGGTTGCCGCATCCGACTTCGCTTATCGCAAGCGCCTCGATGGCGACTATACGGTCGCTCTGCGCAATGCCAACATTGCCAATATCGTGCCCGACAGCTTCCGGCTTTTTGCCGAGTACATGCCGTCCTTCGTGCAGACCTGGCGTGAACTGAAACTTCGGATCGGCAAGACATTCATTGAGGAACTATCCATGCCCAGAAACTGGGCGCTCGACCAACGCACGCCTTTCGAAGCCGTCAGGACGCTCGATCCGGTCCCTGCACACGCCTTCAACAAAACCGCACTCGCCAAGCTGGCACGCGCCTATCCCGCCTTCAGCAAGGCGAGGATCGTCAACGAATGGGCCGGCATGATGGATGTGACGCCGGATGCTGTACCGGTAATCAGTGAAGTGGCTGCGGTGCCTGGCTTTTATATCGCCTCCGGCTTCTCGGGCCATGGTTTTGGCATCGGTCCCGGCGCAGGACAGCTGATGGCGGATATCGTCATGGGAACCACGCCGCTCGTCGATCCGAAGCCGTTCCATATTTCGCGGCTGAGGCCCAATCTCGCCAAGGCGGTGTAGGGGATAAGAGGTCGGAAATATGGCAGATGTAACTAAACCTGTTGTCATGATCAGCGGCGCATCACGCGGTATCGGCGCCGCCACTGCCGAGGCCATGCTGGAGGCGGGGTGGTCGGTAAGTCTCGGCATGCGCGACCCCGGCGCCTCGAAGTTTTCCGGCGCATCGGTTCTCAACTGCCGCTATGATGCGCTCGATCCCCAGTCCGAGCGGGAGTGGGTCGAGGAGACTACCGCCCGCTTCGGTGGAATCGACGGCCTGGTACTGAATGCCGGCATCATGATGAAGAAGACCGTGCTTGAGGCCACTGACGCCGATTTTGACATGATGTTCGCCGTCAATGTCAAATCGCCGATGCGGCTGAGCCAGCTTGCTTGGCCGCACCTTGAAAAGAGACCGGGGCGCATCGTGGTCATGTCGTCACTGTCCGGCAAACGCGTTCGTTCGGCTGGCGCCGGCCTTTACGGGATGTCGAAATTCGCGCTGACCGCCCTTTCGCAGGCATTGCGCCAATGCGGCAAGGAAAGTGGCGTGCGCTCCACGGCAATCTGCCCGAGCTATGTCGCGACCGACATGGCGCAGGGGCTGACAAGCGCATCGGAAGCTGAACTAACCCGGCCACAGGATATCGCGTCCATCATACGGATGGTCCTGTCACTTCCGGCATCCGCCAGCATTGCCGAAGTGCCGGTAAACTGGACTGTCGAGGAATGTTATTGAGCATTCGTCCGCTGCGGGCGAATGTCCCTTGCAGACCATGGGGTATTCTGTGAAGTAATGACAACTGTCATGTTTTGCGTTGTCGCACATGACGGATCGGAGCGCCGCTGATGAGGAGCAGGCAAGCGCATATCGAACGTGTTCGCGATGCTGTCGCCAATGGTGAAGCATCCCGCTCGCTTCTTGCTGCCTCCTGGGGCAGATGCATTTCTCTCTATGGTCTCGATCCAGCTTGTGTACGGCCTCGCCGTGTCCTCGAACCCGATGCACTCAATATGGCGCGGGAAGCATCGGAAAAACTTCTTCATGTCGGCTTCCCGATCATCGAACGCCTGCGGCTGCTGGCCGGGCCGGGTGTATGCCTCTTGTGGGCTGACGCGGATGGCGTGCCTTTGCAATCCTGGGCGACCGAAGCGGATGCTGGCGAGCTTCTGCGCCTTGGGCTTTCCCCGGGTGTGGATTGGAGCGAGCGTAGAGAGGGAACAAATGGCATCGGGACATGCCTTTTCGAGCGGCGCCCGATCGTTATTCGGCATGACCAGCACTTCTTTGCCCGCGAGGCGCACATCACTTGTCTTGTGGCTCCTATTTTCGATCATCGGGGAGTCTTGCGGGGCGCATTGAATGCGACGATTTATGGCCGTGCAGACGTTGCCGGCAGGGCCGAGCTTCTGTTTGCAGCGATCTGCGATGCCGCACAGGAAATTGAAACCGAGTATTTTCATCATGCGTTCGGAAGCCTGCGGATATTGTCTGTCGGGGGGCGCCGCGGCGCGGCACTGCTGGCCGTTGACCGGGATGACGTAATCATCGGTGCGTCGAAGGTTGCCCGGGCATCCCTCGGCCTGACCGAAGCCATGATCGATGACGGATGTTGCGTGACGGATCTTTTCGAAAATGGTCCGGATGACCTGACCGGGGCGGAGCGTGGCGTGTTGCGACGCGCTTTGACGCGGCATCGGGGCAATGTAACCGCCGCGGCCCGTACACTCGATATCAGCCTTGCGACGATGAAACGAAAAATCCAGCAGCACGGCCTGCACCGCAAGGCATAAATACCGGTGGACCGGCTCACCTGTGAGCCGTTATCGACGCCAGCTTCCCCTTCTCCGGATGACAATAGTCAAGAGCTGCCGCAATTTGCCATGTCCGGCAATGTCCGGTGCATTGAGTTTCTTGAGGAGGAAACATCGTGAACATGATCCCCCCGCGTCCACGTGCGGACGCCTATTCCAGCACGTCCACCGGTTACCGCAACTATATCGACGGTGTTTTCGTTGATAACGCGTCCACATGGATCGACGTATCCAACCCGGCAACCGGCGTATTGCTTGGCCGTATCCCGGATAGCGACGCGAGCGCTGTCGACGCGGCTGTTGCGGCTGCGCGCCGCGCCCAGCCTGCCTGGGAGAAATTGCCGGCAATCGAACGCGCGAATTTTCTGCGCAAGATCTCCGCGAAGATCCGGGAGCATCGGCTCGAACTCGCCGACATTATCGTCAAGGAACAGGGTAAGGTTCGCGGGCTGGCGCAGGTCGAGGTCGATTTCACTGCCGACTATATCGACTACATGGCCGAATGGGCGCGCCGCATCGAAGGTGAGGTGCTGACCAGCGACAGGGCAAATGAAACCATGCTGCTGCTGCGCAAGCCTGTGGGGGTCGTCGCAGGTATCCTGCCCTGGAATTTCCCGTTCTTCCTGATTGCCCGCAAGATGGCCCCTGCACTGGTGACCGGCAACACGATCGTCATCAAGCCGAGCGAAGAAACGCCGATCAACGCCTATCTGTTTGCCGAGCTTCTGGCTGAAACCGATCTTCCGGCAGGTGTATTCAATCTGGTCGGCGGTCGGGGTCGTGTTTCAGGCGAAGCGCTCGCAAGCCATCCGGGTATCGATCTCATCACCTTTACCGGCAGTGTTGCTACCGGCTCCCATATCATGCAGCTGGCAGGCAAGAACCTGACCAAGGTGAATCTCGAGCTTGGCGGCAAAGCCCCGGCGATCGTTCTGGCCGATGCCGATCTGGATCTGGCCGCAAAGGCGATCTTCGATTCCCGCGTGATCAATACCGGGCAGGTCTGCAATTGCGCCGAACGCGTCTATGTCGAGCGCTCCGTACATGACGCATTGGTTGCCAAACTCAAAGCCCATTTCGAAGGCACGCGTTATGGCGATCCATCAGTCGACGCCGACCTGCATATGGGGCCGCTGGTTAACAAGGCAGGCCTCGATAAGGTGGCGCAAGCGGTCGAGACTGCGCGCAGCCAGGGGGCGACAGTTGTCCTCGGTGGTAAAATTGCCGACAAGGGACAGGGTTTCCACTACGAACCGACGCTCATCACCGGTGCGACTAAAGAGATGGACATCATGAAGCGGGAAACCTTCGGGCCTGTCCTGCCTATCCAGGCTGTCGACAGTCTTGACGAGGCTATCGCACTTGCCAACGATTCCGATTACGGACTGACGTCATCGATCTACACGACGAACCTGAATGCAGCTATGCAGGCATCGCGTGAACTGAAGTTCGGCGAGACCTATATCAACCGCGAAAACTTTGAAGCCATGCAGGGCTTCCATGCCGGTCGCCGCAAGTCCGGCATCGGAGGAGCTGACGGCAAACACGGACTTTACGAATTCACCGTGACACACGCTGTCTACATTCAAGGTTGATTCTGACGGGGAGGCAGCCGAAACCTACTTTAGCCTCCCTGTGACTCTACGTTAATGTTTCGCCCGGCTGGCACGATAGTCGGGCGGAGCTACATCCGAAGCAACAATTCATTGCGGTACGGAGCGGCGGTAAACGTCCGCTCTAAACCGCCGAGATGCCCGACAAGAATTGCATTGGACCATCTCTCATTGGAGATGTTTCTCCAATGATTTTACCATTGCTCTCAGTTGGGTACTGTCCATCTCGTTCGGCAGCAAAAGCGAAATTGCCGCCTGGCTGTTGTATATATTTGCCTTTTCGGCGGGGAGGGCGATCGTCTTGATCTCGCCGCCGCCTCCATGCTTGCGCGTGCCGAAAACGTAGCCGTCCGCCTTCAGCATGGTGATTTCCTGCATGACGATATCAGCGTCGACGCCCCATTGCCCGTAACGTTCGGTATTGATTTCGATGATCCTGTCGCGGGCAGCGTCCTCCATCTGTGCCAGGACGCAGACTCCGCCGAGACCGACGCCAAGCGGGAGGCGGCCTCCGACGCCCTCGAAGAGAGCCTGCATGGGTCGTGTTCCCAGCGCGAAGTCCAGGCAGACGGAATCCAGGCCCGAGCGTACCATAAGGTAGCTCGACAGCCCCGTTTCGGCACTGATGCTGATCAGCGCCGGGCGGTAGAAGTTCACCATGTCGTTGATACTGTGCGACTTGTTCGCCAGTGCATAGATCCCCGGTCCGAGGCGATAGGCGCCGCGCCGTCCCGATTGCTCGACAAGGCCGAACTGGCTGAGAGCTACAAGCGCCCGGTGGACGGCTGACTTGGCATCGTCCAGTTGCGTTGCCAGATCTGAAAGCGTCAATCCCGGCGGATTGGCATCCCCGAGCGCCATCAGGATCTCGGCTGCGCGCATGACGTTGCTCGATGATTTCTTTTCGGCGCTCAATCCGTGGTCCTCCAAAAGCGATGTATCGGCCCGCATGTCCTGGACATGACGAGACCGATACACATTCCAGCTGTGAAACGTTTCCACCCGGCTTGTCAATTCCGGGTGAAATGCAACCGCCGCGACGTCTCAGGCGTAAAGTGAGGCAGCCTCCCCTGCCGTCAATCGCCCTTCACGCACGTCGCGTTCGACGTCATGCTTTTCGCGGTTGGCGGGGGCTCCGTAACCACCCGCGCCAGGCGTGACGATTTCCAGCAGGTCGCCGGACACAAGATCGACCGAACCGTCAACGAAGACATCGCGGTTGCCGTTCAGCGAAAAATAGCCGCGCGCGCCTTCAAGCCCGCCATCGATGCCCCATGGGGCGGAAATCAGCCGCGACCCCATGACCTGCACGCGGCAATCCGCCTCGGCACGGTAGACGCGCCGAAGACCCATGCCGCCGCGGAACGTGCCGGCGCCGCCGGAGCCATCCACGAGCTCGTAACG
>DLSX01000167.1:8537-14083 GCA_002500765.1 Neorhizobium sp. UBA7851 | reverse complement strand
CGAAACGACACGGCGCGAACTCTTCGGCGCGGCGGATCCCGTCGGCCAGAGCATTCGCGTCAGCAATGTCGCCTGCCCGGTCGTCGGCGTTCTCGCCGTCAAGGGCCAGTCGGGCATGGGCGACGATCAGGACGACACGGTGATCATGCCGCTCAAACTGCATCAGCGGCGGATCGGCGGCACCACGACCATATCCAGCATCGTCCTCTCCGCTCAGGACGGCGTGTCGACCGCCAAGGTTCAGGCGGATGTCGAAAGCCTGCTGAGGGAACGGCGGCGCATTGCCATCGGTCGCGACGACGATTTTTCCGTCAACGACATGTCCCAGATCGCCGCAGCGATGACCGGCACGACGATGCTTCTGACCGGCCTTCTCGGCGCGGTGGCGGCCGTCAGCCTGCTCGTCGGCGGCATCGGTATCATGAATATCATGCTGGTATCGGTCACCGAACGCACCCGCGAGATCGGCATCCGGCTGGCGATCGGCGCACTGGAAAGCCAGGTGCTCACGCAGTTTCTCGTCGAGGCCGTGATGCTGTCGATATTCGGCGGCGTAACCGGCATCGTCACCGGACTGGCGCTCGCCTATGGGGTCGTCAGCTTCCTGGAAGTGCCTTTTGTCGCGAGCCCGACGATCATCGTGCTCGCATTCCTGTTTTCAGCCGCGATCGGTATGATCTTCGGCTATTTTCCGGCACGCCGCGCCGCTCAACTCAACCCGATCGACGCGCTTCGCCATGAATAGAGGATGCAGGGCGATTCATCGATAGCCGTCAAAGGACCGGCAATCGTCAGTTGGCGGATGCGTCGCGCTCGTCTTCGGCAAAAGCCATCTGCAACTCCATCTGCACGGCGTGCATGAAGATTGCGGCCTGATGGCGGATTTCTTCTTCCTCGACACCCTGCGCCCGGAACCCTTTGGCAAACTGTGCCATTTCGGAGCGCCAGAAGCGGTTTGCTTCTTCGCCGTGAAGACGCTGAAGAGCGTCGGCGCATCGCCTCACGTCGGCGGTCCGCCGGTCGGCGGGGAACTGCAGCAGTGTCATGCCATCTCCATACTCGATGGGCCGAATCGCCCGTACATGAAGGCACTTTCGCCGCCAGACCTTCACAAAAGGTGAACCCGTCAAAAACCTGTCGGTTCCGATTCAAGGCCTTGCCGTCCCATTTTCGGACAATATGTTAGGAGCGGATTAGGCCTAACAAGTCGGTCAGAATTCCGATGCGTCACCCTGTTGGCCAGCCCGGCGCAAGCCGAAGCGCCCAAACATGTCCCACACGTCATGAGGACAAACGAAAGGGACATGAATGTCTGAGAAACTCGACCACACGAACCAGCCGTCCGACCATTCCATCGCGCTCTTCCTGCAGGAAAACGACATGGACGGTCTGACCGACATTCTCGTGGAGACCCTGTTCCAGGCACTCAGCATCATGGATGACGAAAAGCCGGTGATGGAAACGCTGCACTGAACGGCTAATCGCAGGCCGACAACCTTCATCCCTTCTCCATGCCGGAATGCTTCACGAAACGCCGGCATGTCGAGCGCCGCGTTCGCATCGGTGAACGCCGGCAAGCCAGGTCCCAAGCGGGATCCCAAGCCGGCCCCCATGAAATACCGAGCGGGAAGCCAGGTCAGATCCCCGCCTGGAGAATATCCGGACGATGCCTACCCGCTTACCGGGCCTCTCGCCAAATACACGGATCTCCCTCTCAAACACCTTCCGCGATCTTAACTTCGCCGCAATCTCATCCTCCTGCATTTTGCCCCTCAATCTGCTGTCGGACGCCCCCGAATGAACGCTGCCCTGACACCCTTCCTCACCATCGGCCTTCTCATTCTGTCCAACGTCTTCATGACCTTCGCCTGGTATGGTCACCTGAAATTCGAGAACAAGCCGCTCTACCTCGTCATCTTGGCCAGCTGGGCGATCGCGTTTTTCGAATATTGCGCCCAAGTTCCCGCAAACCGCATCGGCTACGGTTATTTCAATGCCGCGCAATTGAAGACGATCCAGGAAATTATCACGCTTTCCGTCTTCGTGATCTTCTCGGTCTTCTATCTCGGCGAATCGTTCCACTGGAAACAGGCTATCGGCTTCGGCTTTATCGCGCTCGGCGCCTTTTTCATCTTCACCAAATAAGGTGCGACCCGAAGAACGGGACTGCTGTCGCGGGGACGATGCCGGCGGTCATGAAAAATAAACGCGTGTTGCTGCCGTCACTTGGCTCCGCGCCCCGTGCCCGATCGTCCCCGCTGCCGTCAGATACATCACAATCGGCTCATCATCGGATGGGAAACCGGGTTCGCGAACCGGCCTCTCGATCAACGGGTCTCGGCTCGGTTTTCCGGTGACGGTCGAAAGATCGGGGCAGACGGGAACTGACACGTCTCGAAAGCCCGGATGATTTGGCCGGGGCAGGCAGATCGAATACCCACCCACTTGAATGCCACTGCCTGCTCCATTCCCGCTTCAACCATGCCGGCTTTGCTCGCATGGATCCTTCTGCTGCAGCGAATTTTGCATGGAGCGCACCGGCCGCGTTTGCTGCTCGCGCGCTTTTCATCGCCGGTGCCTTCTATTCCGGCGAAGTTTGTTCTAGAGACAGTGCTTCATCCGCCACAACTGCGCGGCAGACTGTCTTTAGGTATGTTGATCGATGCTTGATTCTCTCAGAAACGCCGCCCGCTCCTGGGTCGCGAAGTCTCTGCTTCTGCTCCTGGTTGCCTCTTTCGCCGTTTGGGGCGGCAGCCAGTCGCTTATCGCTTCGAATGCGAACACCGTGATGACGGTCGGCGACCAGGAAATTTCCACCGAGCAGTTCCGGCTTGCCTATCAGCGTCAGATCGCCAATCTCAGCCGCCAGTTCGGCACGCAGCTGACCGCCCAGCAGGCACGTTCCTTCGGCATCGACCGGGAGGTTCTGACCCAGCTCGCCGCAGGCGCCGCTCTCGACCAGCTTTCCGACGACATGAATATCGGTCTTTCCGAACAGCGCCTGGCAGACCTGATCGCCGAAGATCCGGCCTTCAAGGGCACCAATGGCCAGTTCGACCGCGATCTTTTCTCTTCGCGCCTGCGCAATGCCGGCCTGCGTGAGAACGATTATATCGAGGAGCGCACCAAGGTCGCCGTCCGCAGCCAGGTCGTCGAAGCCGTTTCCGATGGTTTCAAGGCGCCGCAGGTCATGCTCGATGCGCTGAAACAGTATCGCGACGAAGCCCGCACCATAGATTACCTGCTTCTGTCGAATGCCAATATCGACCCGGTCAAGGCGCCGGCGGATGACGTTCTGACCACCTGGTTCGACGCCAACAAGACCCGTTACCGCGCGCCTGAATACCGCAATTTCGCCTATGTGAAGCTCGAGCCGAGCGACATTGCCGACACCGCCTCGATCACCGACGACGAGCTGCGCGCCGAATATGACAAGCGCAAGGACGGCTACAAGACGCACGAGACCCGCACGATCGAACAGCTGACCTTCCCCAACAAGGAAATGGCGGATGCCGCAGCCACCCAGCTGCGCGACGGCACCACCACGTTCGACCAGGTCATCAAGGACCAGGGCAAGACCGCAGCCGACGTCCATCTCGGCGACTTCACCAGGGAAAGCATCCCCGATCCGGCCTGGGCCGAACCTGCTTTCAGGGTTTCGTCGAACGGCGGCACGACACCGGTCATCAAGGGCACATTCGGCTCGGTGATCCTGCGCATCTCCAATATCCGCCCGGAAAGCACCCGCAGCTTCGACGAAGTGAAGGACGAACTGCGCCAGCAGATGGCGGTCGCGGCAGCCTCGCGCGAAATCGCCAGCGCCCATGACCGTTTCGAGGATCTGCGCGGCGGCGGCGCCACCCTCGAGGACGCCGCCAGGGAACTGAACCTGAAGTTCGTCACCGTGACGGCCGATGCCTCTGGTCAGGACGAGAAGGAACAGCCGATCGCCAACCTTCCCGCGGCCAGCAATCTGATCGCCGAAGTGTTCCGTACCGAACCCGGCCAGGACACGATCCCGGTCAATCTCGGCAATATCGGCTACATCTGGTTCGAAGTTGTGAACGTCACGCCGGAACGCGAACGCACGCTGGACGAAGTGCGCGAAAAGGTCGTGGTGGACTGGACAGCCGAACAGCAGCGTGAAGCCCTGACCGCCAAGGCCAACGAACTCAAGGGCCGTCTCGACAAGGGTGAGACGCTCGCCGCAATCGCCGAGGACCTCGGCATTGCCGTGGAAACCAAGACAGGCCTGCGCCGCAATGCCGAAGACGCGCTCTTCGGTGCGGAGGCCATCAACGCCGCCTTCTCCGGCCCCGTCGACACGACGGCAACCGCTCTTGCGACAGACGGTGAAAGCCGCATGCTGTTGAAGGTGACGGCCGTCGATCAGGCGCCGGCCGACGAACTGGCCAATGACCCGCAGCTTCAGCGTCTGGCGGAATCCGCCGGCGACGACATGCTCGATCAGATGGTCAACAGCCTGAAGGACCGTTACGGCGTGTCGATCAACCAGGCCGTCCTCGAACAGTCTGCAGCCACAGTCCAGTAATCGAAGCGGATGCCGTAAAATGCCCGACTTGAAGCCGTTCCTCGCCAAGGTCGCCACCGGCGAATCGCTTTCCCGCGAAGAGGCGCATGACGCCTTCGGAATTCTCATGTCCGGCGAAGCGACCCCGTCGCAGATCGGCGGCTTCCTGATGGCGCTCAGGGTCCGGGGCGAAACGGTTGCCGAAATGACCGGCGCCGTCTCGACCATGCGCGCCAAGATGTTGCGGGTCGAGGCTCCGGCCGATGCGGTCGATATCGTCGGCACCGGCGGCGATGGCGCCGGTACCTACAACATCTCCACCCTCGCCTCGATCATCACGGCAGGTACCGGGGTTCCCGTCGCCAAGCACGGAAACCGGGCGCTGAGTTCCAAGTCGGGCACCGCCGACGCGCTGTCGGCGCTCGGCGTCAATCTCGAGATCGGCCCGAACCTGATCGCCCGCTGCATTCGCGAGGCAGGGATAGGCTTCATGTTCGCCTCGATGCACCACGCGGCGATGCGCCATGTCGGTCCGAGCCGGGTCGAGCTCGGCACACGGACGATATTCAACCTGCTCGGCCCGCTTTCCAATCCGGCTGGTGCGAAACGCCAGTTGCTCGGCGTCTATTCTCCGCAATGGCTGATGCCTATCGCCGAAACGCTGCGCGAAATGGGATCCGAAACCGTCTGGGTCGTCCACGGCGAGGGTCTCGACGAGATCACCACGACCGGCACGACGCAGGTCGTCGCCCTTGAAGATGGCAAGATCCGCGAATTCGAACTGACGCCTTCAGATTTCGGCGTCGCCCCCGCCACGCTTGCGGACCTGAAAGGCGGCGACGGCATCGCCAATGCTGCGGCTTTGCGTGCTGTCCTCGGCGGCGCCAAAAACGCCTACCGCGATATCTCGCTCTGCAATGCAGCGGCTGCTCTCGTCGTTGCCGGCAAGGCGGAAACGCTGAAGGATGCCATGCTGCTCGCCGCCGACTCGCTCGAAAGCGGCAAGGCTGCAGGG
>DLSX01000167.1:0-8361 GCA_002500765.1 Neorhizobium sp. UBA7851 | reverse complement strand
CGATCAATCCGCGCCTCGCGGCTTCCTGAAGGCGTTGCAGGCGAAGAAGCAGGCCGGTCAGTTCGGCCTGATCGCCGAAATCAAGAAGGCCAGCCCATCCAAGGGCCTCATTCGCCCGGATTTCGATCCGCCGGCACTGGCTGCAGCCTATGAGGCGGGCGGTGCCGCCTGCCTTTCGGTGCTCACCGATACGCCTAGCTTCCAGGGCGCGCCGGAATTCCTCGTCGCCGCCCGCAATGCCTGCGCGCTGCCGGCGCTGCGCAAGGATTTCATGTTCGAGCCCTATCAGGTCTACGAAGCCCGCGCCTGGGGAGCCGACTGTATCCTGATCATCATGGCATCGCTTTCCGACGACGAGGCCTTTGCGCTCTATGAGACGGCGACCGAACTCGGCATGGACAGCCTGATCGAAGTGCATGACGAAGCGGAGATGGAGCGGGCGCTGAAACTCCCCTCGCCGCTCGTGGGCGTCAACAACCGCAACTTGAGAACCTTCGAGGTCAGCCTCACCACCAGCGAACGCCTGTCGGCGATGGTGACCGGCGGGGACCGTCTGCTTGTCGGCGAAAGCGGCATCTTCACACATGAGGATTGCCAGCGCCTGCAAAAGGTCGACATCAGCACCTTCCTCGTCGGCGAAAGCCTGATGCGCAAGGACGATGTCGCAGCCGCCACCCGGACGCTTCTGACTGGCGAAGCAGGCACATTGGCGGCCGAGTGATGGCCGACAGCGGGAGCAGGCTCACCCATATCGATCAGGCCGGCGAGGCCCATATGGTCGATGTCGGCGACAAGGCCGAGACCAGCCGTTCGGCGACCGCCGAAGGTTTTGTCCGCATGTTGCCCGAGACGCTGGCGCTGATCCGCGACGGCAATGCCAAGAAGGGCGATGTCATCGGTACCGCGCGCCTCGCCGGCATCATGGCCGCCAAGAAGACCTCCGACCTTATCCCGCTCTGCCATCCGCTGATGCTGACCAAGGTGTCGGTGGAGATCGCGGAAGACGATGCCCTCCCCGGCCTGCGCGTCACGGCCACGGCAAAACTCACCGGCAAGACCGGCGTCGAGATGGAGGCGCTGACCGCCGTCTCCGTCACCTGCCTGACGATCTACGACATGGCCAAGGCCGTCGACAAGGCGATGGAAATCGGCGGCATAAGGCTCATGGAAAAGACCGGCGGCAAATCCGGCCATTTCAAAGCCTGAGCTTCAAGGAGATCCGCCATGACGCTTTTGCCCGTTTCAGACGCCAAGGCCCGGCTGCTGGCCCGTGTCTTGGCGGTCTCGGAAATCCAGATGGTTGCTCTCGGCGATGCGGTTGACCGCGTCCTGGCTTCGGACATCCAGGCGAGGCTGACCCAGCCACCCTTCAACTCTTCCGCCATGGACGGTTACGCGCTGGCGGCGGCCGACGCAGCGCAGGTCGGCTCGGAACTGACGGTGATCGACAGCGCCGCCGCCGGCCACGCTTTCGACGGACGTCTCGGACGCGGAGAAACCGTCCGCATCTTCACCGGCGCGCCGGTGCCTGAAGGCGCCGACACGATCCTTATTCAGGAAGACGCCGAAAAGATCGGCGAAAACCGCATCCGCACCACGCTCGACGTCACCGCCGGGCGACATATTCGTCCCCGCGGCCAGGATTTTGCCGAAGGGGAGACGGTGCTGAAAGCCGGCACGCGGATCGATTTCTCGCACCTGACCGTCGCAGCCGCGATGAACTACCCGACGCTTCCCGTCTTGCGCAGGCCCAAGGTCGCAATCCTTGCAACCGGTGACGAACTGATCGAACCGGGCGGTAGCCCCGCTCCCGCACAGATCATCGCCTCCAACACGTTCGGTGTTGCCGCTCTGGTGCGCGACAATGGCGGAGAGGTTCTCGATCTCGGCATCGCCGCGGATCGTAAGGACGCCATCTCCGCTGCTATTGGGCGCGCACGCGACGCAGGAGCCGATATCCTCGTCACGCTGGGCGGCGCCTCGGTCGGCGATCACGATCTGGTGCAGTCGACATTGAAATCCGCCGGCATGGAACTCGATTTCTGGCGCATCGCCATGCGCCCCGGAAAACCGCTGATGGTCGGCTGGCTGGACGGGATGCATGTGCTCGGCCTGCCCGGCAATCCTGTCGCCAGCATGGTCACCGGCATGCTTTTCCTCGAACCGCTGCTGCGCCGCCTCGCCGGCCTGCCGGAACGCAAGCGCGAGGTCGAGGGCATTACTGCCAATGTGTTGAAGCCGAATGACCTGAGGCAGGATTACCTGCGCTCGAAACTCACCCGAAACGATAAGGGCCAGCTCGTCGCCGACGCCAATCCGAAGCAGGATTCGTCGATGATGAAAATCTTTGCCCATGCCGACGGCCTCATCGTGCGCCCTCCGCATGCGCCGGAACTGGCAGCCGGCGAACCCTGCCCCATTCTGCTCATTCGCCCCTTCGAGTGATCCGGGCAGCCATGAAATCCGTAGCCTTGGGCATAGTGATGCCCAAACGGAGTAGATCGTGCCCGAGAAGAACCAAGCAGCCGCCATTCTCTGGTTCCGCAAGGATCTGCGTCTCGACGATAACGCAGCTCTGCATGCCGCGATCGATGCAGGTGGCCCGGTCGTGCCTGTCTATATCCGCGAGCCGGATCAGCCGGATATCGGCCCGCTCGGCGCCGCGCAGGGATGGTGGCTGCATCATTCGCTGTCGGCACTGAAGGAGCGCCTCAGGTCACTGGGCAGCGACCTGATACTTGCGACGGGAAACGCCGATGAAACCATTATCGACATCGCCCGCAAGACCGGCGCGAAAACGGTCTATGTCAACCGCGCCTATGAGCGGACCTCGATCGACCGGGATATAGCGATAGCGCTGAAGGATGCCGGCATCGCCATCCGCGCCTTCCACGGGCAATTGCTGCATGATTCGAAAACGATCCGCACCGGTTCCGGCAATGCCTTCAAGGTCTATACGCCCTTCTGGAACGCCATGCAGAAGCTGCACGAGCCGCATGAACCGATTGACGCGCCGAAAAGTATACCATCACCCGCAAGCCATCCCCGCTCCGAGGCGCTCGACGGCTGGAACCTGCTGCCGACAAAGCCGAACTGGGCGGCAGGCTTTTCCGAACACTGGACGCCCGGCGAAGTTGGCGCACAGGAGAGGCTGGAAGACCTGATCGACGCCGACCTGCACGATTACAAGCGCGGCCGCGATTTTCCCGCCATCGAGGCGACCTCGAAACTCTCTCCGCATCTGGCGCTCGGCGAGATTTCTCCCGCCCGCATCTGGCACGCCACCAACGGGCTGGCAAAGAAGCACCGGGACGATCTGGTGCATTACCGCAAGGAACTGGCCTGGCGCGACTTCTGCTACAATCTTCTGGTCGAGTTTCCCGATCTGCGCACTAGGAACTGGGACGACAAGTTCGATGCTTTCGAATGGGCATTCGACGCCGCCGATTTTCGTGCCTGGACGAAGGGACTGACCGGTTACCCGATCGTCGATGCCGGCATGCGCGAACTCTGGCAGACCGGCTACATGCATAACCGCGTCCGCATGATTACGGCCTCCTTCCTGATCAAGGACCTGCTGATCGACTGGCGACGTGGCGAAGAATGGTTCCGCGATACGCTGCTCGATGCCGATCCGGCGAGCAACACCGCCAACTGGCAATGGGTAGCAGGCTCAGGCGCAGACGCCTCCCCCTTCTTCCGTATCTTCAACCCGATCCTGCAGGGCGAGAAATTCGATCCCGACGGCGATTACGTCCGCCACTTCGTGCCGGAACTGAAGGACCTGCCGAAGAAATACATCCACAAGCCCTTCGAAGCGCCCGAACACATTCTGGCGGATGCGGGCGTGGAACTCGGCAAGACCTATCCGCGGCCCATCGTCAATCACGGCTTGGCCCGCGACCGGGCGCTGGAAGCCTATAAGGGCCTGAAAGGCTGAGGCAGTACCGCATGTCGCGGGATTGACGTTTCACGGAGCGTCATCCGCGATTAATCTCCTCACGTGGCAAGAGGAGAGATCGGCATGGCGGGACGTAAGATTGCAGTCGTCGGACTTGGCGGGATCGGTGGTGTCGCGGCAGCCTGCCTGAGCCTGTCACCGGACAATGACGTGACGGTCTGCGCCCGCAGCCGGATCGATATGCTCACCTTCGACCACAACGAAGACAGCACGTCGATAGCATTGAAGACGCTGACGGACCCGAACATCGCCGAACCGGTCGACTGGGTTATTCTCTGCACAAAGGCGCAGGATGTCGCCTCCGCCGCCCCGTGGCTTGAACGCCTCTGCACGCCGCAGACAACGGTGGCCGTGCTGCAGAATGGCATCGCCCATGAGGAGCGCGTTGGTCCCTTCGCGAAAGGCGCTACGGTCCTGCCCGCGATCGTCTACTACAACGGCGAGCGGCTGGCGCCGGACCATGTCAGGCTGCGCCATATCCGCGGCCACGATCTGCTGGTTCCGTCCGTGCCCGAGGCCGATGCCTTCGCCGCCCTCTTTGCAGGCACGCTGATCGATGTCGGCATAAGCGCTGAATTCATCACCTATCAATGGCGCAAACTGCTGGTCAACGTCATCGCCAACCCGATCACGGCGTTGACGCGCCAGAGGCTCGGCGTCTTCCAGAGAGCAGACATACAGGGTCTGTCCCTCGGCATTCTGCGCGAAGCCGTCACCGTCGGTCGCGCGGAAGGTGCACGATTGTGCGACAACGAAGCGGAATCGATCCTCGAGACGTTTCTAGGCTATCCGGCCGAGGCCGGCACGTCGATGTATTTCGACTGCCTTGCCGGAAGACCGCTGGAAATCGAAGCGCTGAATGGTGCCGTTGTCGCGGCAGGAAGGCGGCATGGCATTGCGACACCCCTGAACGAAGCCATGCTGGCGCTGCTGACGGCCGTCAGCGATACCAATGCGGCGGAGGGGTGATGCGCAACGCCAAAACCCTTCCCAGGAATAGAGAAGGCTACTCAACTCCCGCGCTGATGAGCTCTTCAAACTCCCTGTCACCTCTGAATGTCGTGAGATCGTCTTCATTCAGCTTTCCGCTGAAGCGTTTCGGATCGTAAAGCTGCCTCATCAGCACACGTTCCCAAGCCATGGGATCCGGCACCAGTTCGACAACCTTTCGCAGCGCATCGAGAGCATTTGTCCGAACTTTCTGTGCCTCTGCCGTTTCACTATCGAGAAATGCATATTTCTGGCCCAACGCGCAGGCACGATGGAGATACGTGATCGCTTTGACAGGCCGGTGTTCGATCAGAACGTTCGAGATGTTGATAGCCTTCTCCACACTGTCTCTGCCTGAAAGATAAAGTGCGATCAGCAGCGCCTTTTCGAACAGCGCCTGCAGTTCAGGGGCCATGCTGACCTTTCGAACCGCAAGCTCGTTCATGGTCTCGACAAAACCCTGATCGTTCCTTCTGACAAGCCTCAGCTCGGCCAGTCGCTGCAAAAGGCTGACGTTGCCCGGTGCAAACTTCAAAGCCTCGCGAAGGGCATCTTCCGCAACCTGGAAATTTTTGTCCTTTGCCTGAGCCACGGCCCATGTGCCGATCTGGGCGGGGCCATCGAGCTGATCCCAGGCGGTCGTTGCAAGCGCTCGTTCCTCAGTGGATGGTTCAAGCAGCGTCAGAAAATGCTGCGTGCCGCCCCCTTGCACCTTCTTGCCGGTCGAGCCCCCCAACTCCGGAATGTCGCCAATCAGTTTCGGCATGGATATCTGTCCGTCTGCCTCGGTGCCGGCCACCTCTTTTTCCGTGACTAGGAATATTCGGGTCACGCGCGTGCGCATCTCCACATAGACGAAAAGACACGTTGACAGCAGGCTCGTGACGATGATCGCGAAAAGAAACGAACTGATGGGATGATTGGCGGCCAACCAGCGTGTGGCATTGGCTCCGGCAGGAGGCTCCAAAGCCGGAATGCGATCATAAACAAAAGCCGCAGCGAACAATGACGCCGCATGGATAGATTCCAGTATTGCCGTGAACTGAACGAGCCCGATCCCAACGATGATTTTCGTAAGCCAGTCGGATATTTCCTCAAGGCTCGTATTCGTGAAAAAAAGCTGACTTCCAGTTTTCTCGGTGATGGCGAACTGCTGCCCCTTCTCGATACCACCGGGCCGGCGCTGAAGAACACGGGGAATGCCGAAGATGAAGCCGAACGCGGCACCAAGAGCCGTCGCTGCAAAAACGCAGGCGAATCCCACTGAAAACGACCGAAAGAACAGTCTGGCGTCCAGGCCGTTTTCAGAAATCGCCACGGATATGGCCATCAAGGCAACGAGGGTGGAGAGAACAAGGGCACCGTAGACCGCAAACCTCTCGATGGCCTCGAGTCCACGGCTAAAGTTTTGCTGGGCGACCCTGGCCCTGAACGATTCCGATTTCTGTAAAAACATAATCCCGCCTCCCCATTACAGGTCAGCGGGATGATGACAGATCACTGCAAGGGCACAACTAAACTGCACTCGCCAAAAAACAACCCGGGCGCGAAAANNGAATAGACGTGTATTCGCGCCCGGACGTGTTTTATTTACACGAGACGGCTCTGTTCCAGTGCCGCTTCGATGAAGCTTGCAAACAGCGGATGCGGATCCAGCGGACGGCTCTTCAGTTCCGGGTGGTACTGAACGCCGATGAACCACGGGTGATCCGGATATTCCACCGTTTCCGGCAGAACGCCGTCCGGCGACATGCCCGAGAAGACCAGGCCGCAGCTTTCCAGCTTGTCCTTGTAATCGACATTGACCTCGTAGCGGTGGCGGTGACGTTCCGAAATTTCGGTCGAACCGTAGATCTCGGCGATCTTCGTGTCCTTCTTCAGCGCCGCATTGTAGGCGCCGAGACGCATCGTGCCGCCAAGGTCGCCGGCTGCCGCGCGCTTCTCCAGTGCATTGCCCTTGACCCATTCGGTCATCAGGCCAACCACCGGTTCCGAGGTCGAGCCGAATTCGGTGGACGAGGCCTTGTCGATGCCTGCGAGATGACGGGCGGCTTCCACCACCGCCATCTGCATGCCGAAGCAGATGCCGAAATACGGAACCTTGCGCTCACGGGCGAACTGGGCGGCAAGGATCTTGCCTTCAGACCCGCGCTCGCCAAAACCGCCGGGAACCAGGATGCCGTGGACCTTTTCGAGGTAAGGCGTCGGGTCTTCTTTTTCGAAGACCTCCGACTCGATCCACTCGAGCTTGACCTTGACGTGGTTGGCGATACCGCCGTGATGCAGCGCCTCGATCAGCGACTTATAGGCATCTTTCAGGCCGGTATACTTGCCGACGATCGCGATCGTGACTTCGCCTTCCGGCGTCCTGATGCGGTTGCAGACGTCTTCCCACGGGTCGAGGCGCGGCTTGGGAGCCGGCTCGATGCCGAAAGCGGCCAGAACCTCATTGTCGAGGCCTTCCTTGTGATAGGCGATCGGAACGTCATAGATATTGGCGACGTCAAGCGCCTGGATGACGGCCGATTCGCGCACATTGCAGAACAGCGAAAGCTTGCGGCGTTCCGCTTCCGGGATTTCCCGGTCGGCGCGCACCAGCAGGATGTCGGGATGGATACCGAGCGCCTGCAATTCCTTCACCGAATGCTGCGTCGGCTTTGTCTTCAATTCGCCGGCTGCAGAAATATACGGCATCAGCGTCAGGTGGACGTAGATCACGGTGCCGCGCGGCAGGTCGTTGTTGACCTGGCGGATGGCTTCCATGAACGGCATGGCTTCGATATCGCCGACCGTGCCGCCGACTTCGCACAGAACGAAGTCGTAGTCGTCATTGCCCTCGGTGACGAAATCCTTGATCTCGTTCGTCACATGCGGAATGACCTGGACGGTTGCGCCGAGGTAATCGCCGCGGCGTTCCTTGTCGATGATGTTCTTGTAGATCCGGCCGGTGGTGATATTGTCGGTCTTGGTCGCCGAACGCCCGGTAAAGCGCTCGTAGTGACCGAGATCAAGATCCGTCTCCGCACCGTCGTCGGTCACAAAGACCTCGCCGTGCTGGGTCGGGCTCATCGTGCCCGGATCAACGTTGAGATAAGGATCGAGCTTCTTCAGCCGAACCCGGTAACCCCTCGCCTGGAGCAATGCTCCGAGGGCCGCGGCCGCAATACCCTTCCCAAGGGAAGAGACCACGCCGCCAGTGATGAATACATATCGCGCCATGGGAGTCACCGGTTACCTTTTCACACACGATTCCGCCAGCATAAATTTCGCCGATCGCTAAAACGGCTGTGGAATCTTCACAAAATAAAACCGGCAGGCTTTTGGCCTGCCGGAGCTTGAAGTCTCAACCGGAGCCTTACTGGCCGGTCGGAACACTGTTCGACGGCGCAACCGGAGCAGCCGGTGCCGGA
>DLSX01000186.1:25807-26723 GCA_002500765.1 Neorhizobium sp. UBA7851 | reverse complement strand
GCGCCGGTGCCGGTGCCGCCGCCCATGCCGGCGGTGACGAAGCACATATGCGAGCCGGCCAGATGATCCATGATTTCGTCGATCGACTCTTCGGCGGCGGCACGGCCGATATCAGGCAGGGAGCCCGCGCCGAGACCTTCGGTGATCTGGGCGCCGAGCTGGATGCGGCGCGACGCCTTGGACGTCGCCAAAACCTGGGCATCGGTGTTTGCCGCGACGAACTCCACGCCGCGGAGTTCCTCCTCGATCATGTTGTTGATGGCGTTGCCGCCGCCACCACCGACACCGATGACGGTGATCTGCGGTTTCAGTTCAACCAGGCCGCTTTTCATGTCCGTCAAGCTCAGGCTCCTTCAAATCTTTCCTGTCGTCTCTCAAGGACGACGAATCGGCCGTCAAAATATCCGCCGATTGCGTCGGAAGCTAGAAGGAAGCGGTGGACGAGACGACTATCTGATGGCGCGCATGGCCTCGATGAATTGCTTCGCCTTGGCACCGACCGCCTCAGCGCTGTCGCCGGGCTTGTAGAGCGAGCCGCCGATGCCGAAACCGGCAGCACCCGCATCGACGAAAGCCTTCATGTTGTCGGGCGTCACGCCGCCGACGGCGAGGACCGGAATGTCCTTCGGCAGCACGGCTTTCCAGGCCTTGATGACGTAGGGCGGAATGGCTTCTGCCGGGAACGCCTTTACGCCGGTGGCACCCGCGCCGATCGCGGCAAAGGCTTCCGTCGGGGTGGCAACGCCGGGCAGGCTGACCATGCCCTTGGCGACGCTCGCCTCGATGACCGACAGGTTGGCATTCGGCGAGATGATGACCTTTGAACCGGTCGCGGCGACATCGGCAACCTGGGCAGGCGTCAGGACCGTACCGGCGCCGATCAGGGCCTTGTCACCAAAGCGCTTCTGCAGCTTTT
>DLSX01000186.1:0-25618 GCA_002500765.1 Neorhizobium sp. UBA7851 | reverse complement strand
TTCGTCAATTGCAATTGGCCGGCGATCAGCTGCACGCCGCGTTTGGCGGCATCCGCCGGGCTCGGGGTCACGGTGAGGTCGAAGAGCGGTGCGACACGGCCGTAACGGCTGTTCAACACGTTGTTGCCGACGATGCCGATCGCCTCGCCGGGGACGAGCCAGCCGGCGGCGCGGGCCTGGCGGAATTCCGAGCCGATGACGAGGCCGGAGACATAATCGCCGATATCCTCGGGATCGAGAATGCCGGCGAGCACGCCGGTGCGTGCGGAGAAAACTGCCGAGAGGAAGGCATCTGCGGCGCGGGCATCGCTGGCTGCAAACTTCGCACCCATGTCGAACGCCCACCAGACCGGTTCGGCTCCAGGAGCCGGCTCGACCGCCTTGGCGATGAAGGAATGTTTGGTGAGGAGCGAAAAGACTTCGCCGGTCGCATAGGTCTGGAAACCGGCGATGCGGCCGCCTTCGACGCGCGCCCATTTGCTGTGGGTGCCGGGAAGGACGACGGTGCAATCCTTTTCGAGACCGAATCCGACGATCTGGGTTTCCTCGCCGCGCATCACATCCGGAAACGGCTTTGCCGCCGGATCGCGCATGCCGGGCAGGAAGGTGACGACCGCGCCGTTCTGGAGGGTGATCTGCTTCGTGCCCGCGGCAAGTTCCGCAAGGCCTGCGGGTGCATCGACATAGGGCACTTCGATCCAGCCGTTGCGGCTGGTGATCATGCCCGAGGCGATCACCGGAAGGGGGCCGTGTTCGGCAAACCAGGCGCCGACCGTTTCCATCAGGGCCGCTTCGAAAGCGCCGTCCTTGACGAACTGGATGCCGCCGCTCGTCGTGTCGCGGGTGTCGAGCGTCTCGCCGGTTTCGGCGACGAGCGCTCCCCGCAACGAACTCGTACCCCAATCGAGGATGATCGATACAGGCTTGGGCATTCCAGATTTCCTCCCGAGATTATTGTGCCCCTCGATAGCGCGGGGGCAGTGCGGCTGTCGAGGGAAAATGCCGATAAAGTCATACTTAACGGTGAGGTGTCGCATCATTCTGTGGCCGTCCGAAATCGCAATACATGTATGCGGCGGGACGCGGAGGCCGGCGTGACCATGTGGTGATCTTCATGGAGCGCAGACGCTTGCTCAGGGCGTTGCGGTTTTGGGGAAGATCTGCAAAAGCCCGGGCGGCGATGACATGGCCAAGGCGTTGTGAAAAGGCATCAAAAGGCTCCTTTTCCTTTTGCCGGATCTTTCCCTGGCGAATATCTTCGGCTCCCAGTTCGGCCAGGCTGATATGCAGGGCGAAGAGCTTTCGGTCGTTCTCCTTGAGCGCCGTGATGCAATGCGGTTCGCCATCGGCGGTGACGGCACCGCGGCAACGGCCTGTCCGACGACAATTGCGGTTGCGTCAATGCGACGGCATATCGAACAGATCCGCTGCATGGCGGCTCAGGCATGCGTTGAAGGCTGCGATTTCGCTGGACATGATAGCCCCTTGGCGTTCCTCGGTTTTTCCGAGCCTGGCCCGGAGAGAGTTGGTTCGGTCGGGGCGCTGAAAGCTGCCTGGTAAGTTTGGTTCATAAGTGACATCTCTCAGCGCCCCGTTCGGCAGTTTTTATCCGTGACTCCGGTTGCTCTGCGGTAACGGGAGTGTGGGCGAGGGGACGGGCTTCGATCAGAAGTGCCATGCCCGCCCTTTTCCGGAACCCCGCTCAGGCCATGGCGACCCTTGAGCGACGTCATCCACCTTGCGCCATGCATTCCGGGAAATCCCGCGGACGTCGCATGACGCCATCCCGCCACGCTCCAATGCCTCACAGGCACGCCCGGCGCACCAGCAGGGAGATGATGCGGCATGTCGGTCCGACACCATGCCGTGTCTCCCAGGTCGCCGGAGAGAGACCATTTTCCGCAGACCCCGATGGCGACGGTTCACGTCGTCCCTTCACCACCGGAACCGGTTCCGCCTCGCCGGCACCTTCTCCCCGTTCTGACGGGGAGAAGGACACAAGCCGCCGCCTCTCCACACCTATCCAGCGTCGAGCGGGGCACGTCCCCTCGCCCCGCGTGCGGGGAGAGGGTTAGGGTGAGGGGCTGATCACCGGACTTCAAAATCCCTGAAACAGAAAGTCTGTGGCGGCGGTGATTTCGTCTGAATGTTTGGAAAGATTGGTGACATGGGGGCCAAGCTCATTCGACTGAATGGCCGCCAGACGCTGGATCGCGAGGACATAGACCTCGCCATCGATCTCGAAACGAGGATTGAGCCTGCCTATGGTCCAGGACATTTCGCTGATCGGCAGAAGTGGCGCGACCACGCGTGTTGGCAAAAGGTCGAGTAGGCCTGACTGAAGGTCTAGCAGAAGAAGAGCACTATTGCGGGCGCGGAAAACGTCGAAGCGGGCCATCAGAACTGGCGGTATTTCGCCAAGGGCAGGCCATTCTTTTCGATATAGTCGTTCTCGGCTCTTATCGCGTCGGCATTCTCCTCCAGCCAGCGACGTTCGCGTTCAGCTTTGACAGCCTCGGCGATGCCGTCTTCGGCGGCGCGGGAGAGGTTGATATCCAGTTCGCGGGCCTGGGCGAGCAGCGCGCTGTCGAGCGAGAGGTTAGCGGCTTTGCGCGCAGGTGTGGGCATGGAAACCTCCAAAATATACGCAGATTATATGCGCATATTGTGCCAATGCAATCTGTCGCCTATTCGCCCTGATGACGGCAAAGAAAAAGCCCCTTGCTGGTCAGGCAAGGGGCTAAAGGCTGGAAAGTCAGATCGGAGTTCAGGTAACTCCGCCTTTATGACAGCATAGTTACATAAGCAAATCGTCACCCAAACAGGTGACAAGGTTGCGATAAGCGCCGCATTCACCCCAGGGTGATGTAGGACAGCGGCAGGAAGGCAATCGTAATCGCAAGGCAAACGATCGCAGTCCTGACGAACCGTGTCCGGCGCGCCTTTCGAGCATCCCACTCGTAGACCATGTTTTCTCCCTTGTTATGCGGGACCGCGCAGAGCAAGCTACCGCCGGTATCCCGATGCCTCCATCTGCGCGAAGACAAGAGGGTATGATATTGTCCGAAGCTTGCGCCGCGCAGGTTCAATCAGGGCGTGAAGGGGCCGTTCAGTGCTCGGGATCGAGGATGCAGCACTGTTCGGCGACCGGCACGAGCACTGCATTTTCGCCCGGCTCGAAGAGTTCCGACAGGGCGCCGTTGGCGGTGATCTCGCCGGCTGCCGTCTCGCATTTGTACTGGTAGGCGCGGCCGAGATAGGTGCGGGTACCGAGCGTGGTCGGGATGCCTTCGCCCTCTTTGCGGACCACAAGACCATCGGGACGGGTAGCGAGAACGAAATCGTCCTTGATCGGGCCGAACACGTCCTGCGACAGGTGCAGCCTTGCGCCGCCTGCGGCTTCCACTGTCACGATCGCGCCGTCGCGGGCGACGGTCTTCATCGGGATCAGGTTCTCGAAACCGACGAAACGGGCGACAAAGGCATTGGCCGGTTTCTGGTAAAGCACTTCCGGCGTGTCGAGCTGCATGATGCGGCCGGCATTCATGATCGCGACGCGGTCGGAGATCGAAAACGCCTCTTCCTGGTCGTGGGTCACATAGAGCGAGGTCGTGCCGTTGGCCTTCTGCAGCTGGCGGATCTCGACGCGCATGTCGACGCGCAGTTTTGCGTCGAGATTGGAGAGCGGCTCGTCGAACATCAAAAGCGGCGGCTCGATGACCAGAGCGCGGGCGAGCGCCACGCGCTGTTTCTGGCCGCCGGACAATGCGCCGGGAAGACGGTCGGCAAGGTTGGCGAGGCCGACGCGTTCCAGCATCGCCGTTGCCCGCTTGGCGCGATCGGCGGCATTGATGCCGCGCTGCTTCAGGCCGAAGGCGACATTGTCCTGCACCGTCAGATGCGGGAAGAGCGCGTAGTTCTGGAAGACCAGGCCGATGTCGCGGGCATGGGCGGGAAGGGTCGTGAGATCACGGTCGCCGAGGCGGACATGGCCGCTGGTGGGCTGGAGAAAGCCAGCGACGATGCGCAGCGTCGTCGTCTTGCCGCAGCCCGACGAGCCGAGAAGCGAGACGAGTTCGCCCGCCGCGACCGAGATCGACAGGTCTTTGAGGACCTGGGTCTGGCCGTAATGGGCGGAAAGGTTTTCGATGGTCAGCGATACGGTCATGGGATCGGTGCGTTCTTGTCTATTTGGTCAGGAAAGTGAGGCCGAGGGTCGCTTCGACGATGGCCATGACGCCGACGGTAACCAGCATCAGGAGCACGGAGACGGAAGCGATGGTCGGATCGAAGAACTGTTCCATATGGGCGAGAATCTGGATCGGCAGGGTGGAAATGCCGGGGCCGGTGAGAAAGACCGAGATCGACACGTCGTTGATAGAGGTGATGAAGGCGAGGATGAAGGCGGCGATGACGCCGGCACGGATATTCGGCAGCACCACGGTGAGGAAGGTTTTCCACGGCGGGCAGCCGAGGCTGATGGCGGCTTCCTCGACGGAGAAATCGAAGGAGGCGAGCGAAGCACCGACGACGCGAACCGAATAGGGCAGGACCAGCAGCGCGTGGCCGATGATCAGGCTCGGATAGATGGGCAGGCCCATGCCGATGGTGACCGACTTCAAAAGCGAGAAGCCGAAGACGATTTCAGGCACGAGGATCGGCAGGACGAACAGGGTTCCGAGCCATTTCGGCAGGCCGATACGATAGCGGTTCAGCGCATAGGCAGCCGGAATGCCGATCAAAAGCGACAGGCCGGTGCCGAGGATGGCCACCTGGAAACTGGTGATCGCCGTGTTGCGGAAGGCGGAGATCTCGAAAATGTTCCAAAACCAGCGCAGCGTCAGGCCCTGCGGCGGGAAAGTGAGATAGGTCGTGTCGCTCAAGGATGCGCCGACGATGATGACCAGCGGCGCGAGCAGGAACAGGAAGACCAGGATGGCAAAGGCGCCGAGAGCTGGGTGGATACGGGCTGCCATGAAACTTACACCGCCATCGGGTTGAGACGCCGCGCGATGCGGCTCATGATCGAGACGACCGCGATGGTGATGACCACCATGATTGCCGCGATGGTGGAGGCGCCGACCCAGTCGAAGGTGACCATGGCGCGCTGGTAGAGAAGCGTCCCCATCATCATCATCTGCTCGCCGCCCAAGAGCTGCGGCGTGGCGTAGGAGGTGAAGCTGCCGGTGAAGACCAGCACCGCGCCGACGATGAGGCCGGGAACGGCGAGCGGCAGGATGACCTGGAAGAAGGTGGCAATCGGTTTTGCGCCGAGCGAGGCCGACGCTTCGACCACATCGCGCGGAATACCTTCCAGCACCCCGGTCAGCGTCAGGATCATCAGCGGTACGAAGAGATAGACCATCGCGACGATGACCGAACCCTCGGTATAGAGCATAGACAGCGGGTCGGAGATGATGCCGAGCGAGAGCAGTGACGAGTTGACGATGCCGTTCTTGCCGAGAATGATCAGCCAGGCGAAGGAGCGCACGACAACGCCGGTCAGCAGAGGAAAGACGGCGGCGATGATGGCGATCGACTTCAGCTTTCCGGGCATCTGGGCGATGACATAGGCGGTGAGGAAGCCAACGACGAGCGAGATCGTCGTGGTGATCAGCGCGATCCGGAGCGTCCTATAGAGGATGCCGGTGCGGAAGCCGCTGTTGAAGAAGGCCGTATAGGTGGAGAATATGCCCTTCGGCTCGCCGAATGTCGTGGCGATGGTCAGAAGCACAGGGATGACGAGAAGCGCGACGACAAGGATCGTCGCCGGCATCGTCAGCCCCCATTTGGCGAATTTGTTCATAAGTTTCGTCTCGATTTCGCTCGGCCCCTCATCCGCCTGCCGGCNNTCTCCCCGCTTGCGGGGAGAAGGGCGGGTGTCGCATCCGTTCTGCCACATTTAAACGTCGAGTAGGGCACGTTCCCTCTCCCCGCGTGCGGGGAGAGGGTTAGGGTGAGGGGCAATTTTACGCCGAGCTTACTGCGCGAACAGCTCGTTCCACTGGTCGATCCAGTCGGTCTTTGCTTCGTTCATCTTGGCGTAGTCGATGCGCGAGAGGCTGTTCACCTGTTCGGCGCCGTAGGTCCACATCTTTGCCTGTTCCGGCGTCAGCTCGACCTTGGTGTTGATCGGCGCGTCGACGCCCTGTTCGGCTTCTTTCTGCTGCACCTCCTTCGACAGGACGAAGTTGATGAACTGGTAGGCGAGTTCGACGTTTTCCGAACCCTTGGGGATGTTGATCGTGTTGACGGTGGCGATGTCGCCGTCGGTCAGTTCCGCCCATTTCATCGTCGGCACGGCGGCCTGCATCGAGGCGAGCGTGAAGTCCTGGGCGATGGCGACGCGGACCTCGCCGGTGGAGATGAGGTTCACCAGTTCGGAGCCGGTATTGTAGTTTTTCACCACGTTCGGCTTGAGTTCCTCGATCGCTCCGAAAGCGCCTTCGCTGTCTTCGAACGCATCGGTGCCCGCGTGCTTGCCGGCCTGCAGCACGACCATCGGTCCGGCCGTGGTTGTGATGCCCGGAAGCGAGATCGACTTCTCGAGATCGGCGCGCCACAGGTCGCCCCAGGAGGTGATCGCAGGGTCGACCTTGGCCGAGTCATAAACGATGCCGACGCGGCCGATCGTATAGGCTGGACCGTAATTGCCCTGCGGCTGGCGACCGAGTTCGTAGATTTCGGACAGGTTCGGGATCTTCGCCGGATCGATTTCGAGGAACTGGCCCTGTTCGATGCCGAGCTGCGAGAAACTGTCGGAGAGATAGACGACGTCGACGCCCTTGTTGTCACGCAGACGCAGCTTGTTCAGACGGTCGGCATTGTTGCCGGTCTCGAAAACGATGTCACAGCCGCAGATCTTCTTGAACGGCTCGATGATGTTGGCGTTCATCTTCTCGCCGTTATAGCCCCACCACGAAATGGTGAGGGTCTTAGACTGGGCGCTGGCGGCGGACGCGCCGGCGAGAGAAGCGATGACTGCAACAGCCGACGCACGAAGAAGGCGGGAGACGTTCACGGGACGAAGACCTTTCGGAAAACCGTTTGACCAGGAATATCCCCGGACTTTTGGGATGATTCTATTTTTTGAGCGATCGGGCTGCAAGCCTGTTTTGCGGGCAGTCCACGTTTTTCAAGCCGCTCTCGCGGCAATGTTTTTCATCTCGGATAACGGGACACGGTCGGCGCGACAGGATTGGTTGCATGAATGGCGCCAGTGAGGCAGTCAAGGCTGTGCCCCGTGCTTTCGGGCATGCACGCCCGGCACTGGACGACATCATGCGTACCGGCATCCCTCAGGATCGGTTTGTGGCAGGCCTAGATTTACGCGCTGAGGCGCGTGAGGGCAGGCGGTTCCGACCGGATCGACGCCTGCTCCGGCGGCAGCTCGCCAGCCAGCCTCACGCTGCCTCGACCGAAGGCCTTGGCGCGGTAAAGGGCAGCATCGGCCGCACCGAAGGCGGTGTCGCATGAGGTCTCGGCGTTGTCGATGGACTTGATACCGAAGGAGGCCCCGATCGAAACAACGCATTTCGGCAGGTCGATCGGTTTTGCCAGGGCTCCGCCAAGCCTGTCGCAGATTTCCCTGGCTTCGGTTGCCGATACATCCGGCATCAGAATGGCAAATTCATCGCCGCCGAGACGGAAGAGGCGATCGATTGCGCGGGTGCTCTCACGCAGCCTCTCGGCAACGACCTTGAGGAGCTCGTCGCCCACGGCATGGCCATGGGTGTCGTTGACGTTTTTAAATCCGTCGAGATCCAGGCAGATGACGGCGAGGGGGCCCTTCTTACTCAGTATCTGAAATTCCGATTTCAGCAGGGCGCGGTTGGCAAGGCCGGTCAGGAAATCGTGGGTTGCCGCATGCCGCATGCGCTTTTCACGCGCGACCAGCATGCGTGCCGCGTTGCGCGACATGCGCAGCGTGAAAATGCCGGCGGTGAGCAGGACGATGCCGACCGTGATGATCAGCGGCAGAGACCGATAGAAGATATCGGCTGCCGGCGATGGCGGGCGCCAGGAGAGGACCTCGATCTCTCCGCCCGGGCCGACCGCAATCGCCGCACGGGCCCTGTCCGGCGCGACGTCCGCGAGCGTGCTCAACCGTGCATCGTCGAGCAGGAAGCGGGTTCCGAAAAAGTCCTGGATATTGCCGGCGATCGGCATCGCGGAGATCAGGATCGGGGCGCGATCGCCTTTCGGCCTGGCGGTGCCGAAATCCGCCTGGAAAAGCGAGGCGGTCATCAGCACGGCATCATCGCCCAGGATCTCGATACGGCTGACAGAAAGCTGTTCCGGTATGCCTTCGACAACGCGGTTCTTCTCGCTGAACCGGATATTTGCCACGAGGGCCGCGGCATCCGTCGTGATGGCTTCAGCGCCTCTGGTGAAGAACTGCCGATCCTTGATGCTGTCGTCGGTGCGCGTGTAGATCAGGCGGTCCTGCGCATCGACGATGGCGACGAAACGGGTTCGCGACGTGCCGAGCAGCGAAGCCCCGATATTGCGATCCGTCCACTCGAAATCGAACTTGTTGTCGATCTTGGCGATCGACTCGTCCCAGATCGTCCAGGCGGAGAGCGAAAACTCGATATCGTCGATCCACAGCTCGATATTGCGCCTGACGAGCGTTTCCTCCCGCTCGCGCAGCGATGCATCGATCTGGCTGAAACCGAAATAGGGAATAGCCGCCATGCCGGCAATGATGAGCGCCACCGCAATGATTGCGGGGCCAACAAGCTTGAGCTGGATGAAGCGCATGAGGGCGCGCCCTTCGGATGAGTGAGTGCTAATGTCCAATATAACGCGCACTATCCGCAGCAGTTCTTACGATGGTGTTATCGTTGCGGCTGTATTTCAGTATGTGAACGGATTTTTTATAAGGCCGCGATTTTTTACTCCTGCCATCACATCCGGCAATTTTCTGGAACCGTCTGCGGGGAGATTGGTTGGGACTATGGAAACCCAAACCAAGGAGGATTCCATGGGTAGCAGACTTCCCCCGACACCTTCCGAAAACTTGAGCCACAAGGGTTCCGGCGAGCATGATCATGCGGATATCCGCCGTGAGCAGCTTCAGTCCGCAACAGACCCTAGCAAGCAGGGACAGCAGGGCAACAGCAAGATCAATACCACCCATCAGGGCTATCAGCAGGACCGATAAGGAGGCTTTTGATGTCGACTTCGACAAAGACGCCGGCCAGCATCCGTCAGGGCGGACCTGGCTCATCGCATGAAAATGCAAAGAAGCCGCTCGAGGTGAAAAAGCCGCCGGCAGATGATGGAAAGCAATCCAAGAGCCGGGTTTCCGGTGGAGGCGGCGAACGAGACCGCCATCATACGCATAGCGCGGCAACGAAAGGCGGCGGCAGCCATCATTCGGCCTAGCCAAGGAAACGGAAGACGACTGACGAAAGAAGCGCCCCTGGGTAAATCGGCCCGGGGGCTTTTTTGTTATCGACCTGTTCGCAAATGGCGCAGGTGACTCGTAAAGATTGCATTTAGGATTTCCCAGTAAGGTCCTGTTAGTGAAATCCCGTATTGCGTCCGGAAATGGGCCGTTGAGGGCGGGATCGGTGTATTGCGTACGGGTCATCATGCGTTTTTCTGCTGCCACATCGGCTATCCTTGCGGCGTGTATCGGCCTTTCCGGCTGCACCTCGTCCAGTCCTGAGACAGCCCTGACGGTTCCGCCGTCTTCGGTGAAGACCGCGCGGCTTGCCCCTTCGCAGGCGATCGTTCCACCGGTCATGCCCTCGGCTTCCGTTCCTTCGATCGACCCGACACCGGTTGCAGCCATCACACCTCCGGCCGCAGTCAATGAGCCGCATGAGCTGGCATGGAATGGCGGGGCGCAGGAGAGCCGTGCATTCGACGGGATGGCGACGACCGTCGGGATGCCGGTCCCGGCCGACCGCCCGGTGGCTTCGCTGCGTCCGGCATACAATCCTGCTCTCAACCCGGCTTTGAGCCAGCCCATGCCTCAGGCTGGCGGCCATCAGCGTCTGAGGGTCTATGGCCAGCGCTTCAGCGACGTGAAGCCGATGAATTTCGGCCGGGTCGCGCCACGTAATTTTGCCGTGCATGGCGTCGACGTTTCCCGCTGGCAGGCCGATATCGACTGGGCGAAGCTGCGCACGCAGGGCGCAAACTTCGCCTATATCAAGGCGACCGATGGCGGCGACCATCTGGACCCGATGTTCAAGGCCAACTGGAACAGGGCACAGCAGGCAGGCATTCGCCGCGGCGCCTATCACTTCTTCTACTGGTGCCGCACCGCCGGCGAGCAGGCTGACTGGTTCATCCGCAACGTGCCGCGTGACCCCGATGCGCTGCCGCCGGTGATCGACGTCGAATACAATCACCAGTCCGGCTGCAAAATGCGCCTTTCGACCGAGCGCGTGCTGGAAAAGATGCAGGTTTTCATGGACCGGCTCGAGAAGCACTACGGCCAGCGGCCTGTTATCTATACGGCGCCGGATTTCTACAAGGATCATCTGAGGGGCCAGTTCCGCGATTATCCGTTCTGGCTGAGATCGGTCGCAGCACATCCGTCGAAGATCTATCCGGATCGCAAGTGGGTATTCTGGCAGTATTCCGGGTCGGGCCTTTCGAAGGGTGTCGAAGGCAAGATCGACCTGAACGTCTTTAATGGCGGCGAGGAAGGCTGGCACGACTGGGTGGCGCGCAATACATGGTCCGGGCGAGCGGTCGCCCGACGCTGATCCGGCTCAATCCATTATCGAAATAATAGAAACCCCGCGCCAAAATGCTGAACAAGGCGCGGGGTTTCTTTTTGTCCGGAAAGGGCGGGAACCGCTGACGGCAATTGTCAGTTTTTCTGCGCCAGAGCTGGTCCACCCTGCTGCGCGAGGTCGACGCTTGCAACGACCGACATGCCGGGGACGAGGCTGTCGGTGAGTGGTTGGTTCGGCTCTATCGCGATCCGGACGGGAATACGCTGGGCGACCTTGGTGAAGTTGCCGGTCGCATTGTCGGACTTGATGACGGAGAATTCGGAGCCGGTGGCGGGCGCGAAGCGCTCGATGCGGCCCTTGAAGCTCTGGTGGCCGAGAGCATCGACCGTGAAGGTGACTTCCTGGCCGGGCTTCATGCCCTCGAGCTGGGTTTCCTTGTAATTGGCGACGACCCAGACGTGATTGGGAACGAGCGAGGCGATCTGCGTGCCGATCGAAATATACTGGCCAAGGCGGCCGGTCACTTCACCGAGCTCGCCATCCTGCGGCGCGGTGATGCGGGTGTTCTGCAGGTCGATATCGGCAAGTGCGACGGAAGCCTTGGCGCCCTCGACGGTCGCTTCCAGCGTGCGGCGGTTGACGACGATCGTGTTCAAGTCCTGTTCGGCGACGAGCACGGCTGCATCTGCCTGATGCACGGCGGCCTGGGCCTGATCGTAGGTGGCCTGAGCCTTTTCGAAATCGCTCTGGGTCGAAACATTGCTCTTCAACAGCGACTGGGTGCGGTTATAGGCGGTCTTGGCGGCGTCGAAGGCGGCATTGGCGCTTTCGACCGCCGCCTTGGCCGAGACGATCTTCGCGTCGGCGGATTTGCGGCTCTGCTCGGAATTGGCAAGCGAGGCTTCAGCCGATGCGAGCGTGGCCTTCGCCTGTTCGACCTTCTGGGTATAGATGCGGTCGTCGATGCGGGCGATCAGATCGCCCTTCTTGACCTTCTGGTAGTCCTGCACCGGGACCTCGACGATATAGCCGGCGAGCTGCGGGCTGAGCAGGGTCACCTGGCCGCGCACATAGGCATCATTGGTGCTTTCTATCGAGCCCTTGAAGGGCGGCAGGTTCCAGACATAGAGGATGATCAGTACGCCGACGATGCCGACGGCGGCCGCGAGATACGTTGCGAGAGATCTGAATACGGTTTTCATGGTCTTTGACTTGTTCTTGGGGCCAGGGCTTGGGTGTCAGGCAGTTTGCGGGGCGTCCGCTATACCCAGGAGCCGATGGCGGTTGTTCCAGAGGATGTGAATGAGCAGCAGCGTGATGGCGGCCATTGCCATAAGGAATGTCGCAAAGAAGGCGTCGTTATAGGCAAGCACATAGGCCTGCTGCTGAACCTGCTTGGCAAACGTGCTGGTACCCTGGATCGTGTGCTGCGCGGCATCCGAGCCGGTGCGGCTATAGGCGGCCACATACTGGTTGATGCGTTGCACGACGAGCGGATCGGTGGGCAGCAGCCGCGACGTCAGGAGCGCCGAGTGATATTGCTCGCGCCAGGTGACGAAGCTGCCGAACAGGGCACTGCCGATGAAGGCGCCGACCTTCTGGGTGAAGAGAAACACGGCGATGAAGCTGATGATATAGGTCAGCCCCTTTTTCAGCGCGGCGGCAAAGCCGACGGCCATGGAGGGGGGCAGGAAGAGGCCCGAGCCGAAGGCGATCAGCGACTGGCTGACCAGCATCTGGTCCGGCCGCGTCAGCGCCGTCGAATAGCTGTCCATCAGCGTGCCGGAGGCGATCAGGATCAGCGACAGGAGATGGATATAGGGTTCACGGCCGGGTCTCATGATCATCGCGCAGAACAGGCCCGAGACGACGCCGGCGATCAGCACCGCCCAGTAGAGATGGGCCATCTGCTCGTTGAACAGGCCGAGCTGACGGAAGAAATTGATGGCGCCTGTCGACTGTTCGGTCAGAAGCATGCGGAAGACGAGCAGCACGCCGGCAAAATGCAATATCTCGCGGGAGCCGATCCAGCGCACATCGATGAGATTGTTCTTGCGGTTGAGTTCCAGCATGATGCAGAGCGTGCCGCTGATGATGCCGACGATGACGACCCAGGCCAGCCAGTCGGCTTCCCACCACCAGTAAAGCCGGCCCATGGTGAAGAAGACCGCAAGACTGCCCATCGCGGTGGCGAGCAGGCCGTAGCTCAGATAATCCATCGACGAGATGACCTTGGCGCGGGGAGGCGATGTCAAAGGCAGGATGTAGATCAGGCCGAAGACGATCAGCGCCAGGGCGAGCTCGACGAGATACAAACCGCGCAGGTCATGCAGGTCCAGAAGCGAGGGGGAGATCAGGCCGGCAAGCGGATTGGCGAGCGACAGGCCGATCAGCGCCAGACATGTGCCCCACCGGAGCTTTTGCGCCGGCGGGAAGATTTCCAGCATGTAGAGAAAACCTATCGAGGAGATAGGGGCTGCCGCGGCACCGGCGAAAAACCGCAACGCGATCGACAGGCTGAGGTCGTTGACCCACAGATGGGCGAGGCTGATGATCACATAGGGGATGATGGCGAGTTCGCAGAACTGGCGGATGCCGTATTGCGTACGGACCTTGAACAGGAAAAGGCCGAGGCTGGCATTGGGGAAGAGATAGGCGGCCATCAGCCATGCGGCTTCGTTCTGGGTCGCTTCCAGCGGCCCGGCGATCAGCGGCAGGTTGGTGGAGATCATCGCCGTGCCAAGACCCTGCATGATGAAGGCCGTGACCGACGTCAGCGCATAAAGAAGGGCAATCGGCAGCGGTTTGGGCACAAAAGGCGGCGGGGGCGCGGGGGCGGGCTCTGCCGGTTGCTCGACGGGCGGAGCTTCCGCCTGCGTTGGCGCGATATCCTGGTCTTCGGCCCTGAGGGCCGTCTCACGCGTGGACATCATCGACCTCCACGTTTGAGACGTTGTCGGAGATCCGCTGCATCAGCGCGATGGCCTGTTTCAGCTCGTCCTGCTCTATGCCTTCGAAAAACTGGTGGCGGATCTGGTCGGCCAGGGCACGCACGAAGGCGGCCTGTTCCTCACCGTGTTCGGTAAGGGCGATCAGCTTGACGCGCCGATCATGCGCGTCGGGACGGCGTTCTATCAGGCCGTTCTCTTCCATGCGGTCGAGCAGGCGCACAAGCGTCGCCTGTTCGAGTTCCAGTTCGCAGGCAAGCTCCGTCTGCGTCATATTCTGTTTCTTGGCCAGCCGGAAAAGCGCCCGCGCCCGCGGATAGGTCAGGCCATGGGCCGTCACCTTCTTGTTGAAGGTCGTGCGGATCTTGCGGCTGACCTTGGTCAGCTCCTCAAGGAATTCCGATGCTGTCTGATCGATATAGGGCATAATAGTTAGCACACTAAGATTGTCTGCTGCATTAGTTAGCACCCAAAGTATCGGATTTCAATCCTTGACCATGCGCAAGTCTGGTCTCCGCTTTTTGCATGGGTTGGGACCTGTTATGCCTCCCATGCACCAGCGAGCTTGATAAAGGTTAGCGCAGCAGCCCCTGGCCACCATCGACATAGATTGGCGTGCCGGTGACATGACGTGACTGGTCCGAGGCCAGAAACAGGATGACGGAGGCGACATCGTCGCCTCTGCCGGCCTTGCCACCGGTTATGGGGATATCGCCGGCGGGGAAATCCACCGGCACGGCGGTCTTTTCCCCGTCGCGAATTTTCGTGTTGTCGTTGATGCTGGTGTCGATCGCGCCCGGGCAGACGGCGTTGACGCGAATGCCGTGACGCCCCAGTTCGAGGGCCAGCTGCTGGACCATGGCAACCTGTGCCGCCTTGGTTGCGACATAGGCGGTTGCCCCCGGCGTGTTGTAGGTTCTGTTGCCATTGATGGAAGAGACGACGATCACCGATCCTCCCTGTTTCTTCAGGTGCGGGACGCTGGCATTGAGGGTGAGGTAGGTGCCACGCAGATTGACCCGGATCGTCTGGTCCCATTCATCCGGTTTCAGATCGTCGATCGGCGCCCAGACGCCGTTGATGCCGGCATTGGCGACCACGATGTCCAGCCCGCCGGTTTCGGCAACCAGTGTCTCGATGGCTTTATGCATGGCGGTTTCGTCTGCAATATCCGCATCGAGGATGATGGCCCTGCTGCCGGCGGCCTCTATCAGTTCAGCGGTTTTCTGAAGCTCGCTGAGCGTGTGGCCGAGAACGCCGACGATTGCGCCGGCCTTTGCCAGCTTGAGCGCCGAAGCACGCCCGATGCCTGAGCCTGCACCGGTTACCAGAGCGGTCCGCGAGTGAAGTTCCATCGGCTGTCCTCTCGTGTCTGACGGTGTTCCAACCGCCGCAACGAAAGAGGCAGGGCCAAGGTTCCGATTAGTCCAGACCGCTTTGGTTCGGATAGGTCTCAGTGAGAATGCGCAGGCCTTCGGCGAATTTGCCGCCGTCGCCGCCCATCTGGCGCATCTGCGCGAGATTGTCGGTGAGGTCGGCGCGCTTGACCGGGCGGGCGAGCGGGTTTTCGATCGAGCGGCGGACGAAATCGAAGTAGTCCTCGCCGTCGCGTTTGCTCATCGCGTCGACCGCATCGACAACCGTTTGCGAAAAACCTTCCTCGTGCAGGCGATCGAAGGTCCAGCCGGGGCCTTTTTCGACGACATCGTGAAGCCAGGCGACGAGTGTCTCGTCCTCGCCCGTGACATGCTCGGCCACGCGCCGGACATGATCGATGAACGGGCCGCCCGTCTTGCTGGACTGTCCCTGATGGGCTCCGGTGGCGATATCGATCGCCTTCCTCAACTGTGTCTCGTAGGTCATCGGGATCTCACCGTGCCGTGATTCTGGATGAGGCGAAGGCATATCAAAGCGATGTGTCGATGGCGATACGGATCAGAGCCGGTCTTCGTCGAACTGTTCTGCGCCTTTGAGAGGTGCCAGCCAGTCTTCGCGGCGCTTGACCCACAATTCATAGGTTGGCTGGATGTCGGTCGGAGCCATGTCCAGCGTACCTATCCGGATCTCCACTTCATCTTGGGCCGGTTCGGAAAAGACGCGGGCGCCGCAATTCACACAGAAGCCGCGTCCTTCATAATATCGGACCTCTCCCGAGGCCTCGAATGCGTGAGCAGGCCAGATGCCAAAGGTCGCGAAAGCCGATCCGCTCTCCTTGCGGCAATCCATGCAATGGCAAAGCCCGATGCGGATCGGATCCGCTTTGACCTTGTAGCGGACCTTTCCGCAGAGACAGCTTCCCGAACGAATGATCATGATGGCTCCTCCAACCTCAGACCGAGATAGGGCATGGAGCCACCAATACCAGTCCGGGATCTGGGTACGATATTACCGGATGTTCAGCGCCATGCGGATGTCATCCTCGTTTTCCAGCTTCTGGATGACCACGCCGTACCAGCCGAGACCGTCGTAGTCCTCGTAGCCGAGCGTTCTGGCATAAGCGACGATCGAGCCGCTGTTGTCGTAATAGCTGCCGCAGGGCTGAACGCTCGGGCCGGCGAGCGCGAAATGGGTGAAAAGCAGGGCCGGGTTTGTCGTGGCGATGACGCGGCTGTTGCCGTCGAGCAGGAGGACCGTGGTCTTTTCAGCTACATGCGGCGGCAGGTTGGCTTCTTTCTCGACGATCGACTGGCCCTGGTTTTCCCAGTCGAAATAGACCCCGAGCGTGCCCAAAAGCTCGCCGTCGAGTTTTCCGCCTTCCCGGATACCGGTCGCGTAGACGAGTGTGGTGCGGTTGTCGTGCGGGCCGGAACGCTTGACCTCGTCGACGATGTAATCGTCACCCGAGGCGCAGCGGCGGGCGGCGGCAAACCAGGGCTCATCCGCCAGCGAAACGCCGATCAGCTTGCGCTGGAATTTCGGGTTGGCCGAGGCGATGACCTTGCCTGAGAGGTCGGTCATGACGAGATCGAGATAGACGGTATAAAAGCGGTTGATGACGCCAAGGCGTTCGGCTGCAAAGGCGCGGGCCTCTGCGGAGGGATCACCCAGGGCCTGCCAGAGCGCGGTATCGGTCGCCCACCAGCGGACGTCGGCGGTGCGCTCGAAGAGATTGCGGACGATCAATTGGACGAGGGTCTGGGCGAGGTCGGTAAGCCTTATGCCCTCCATCTCGTGAACCAGAGAATCGGCCATGCTGCGTGTCAGCCCGATACGGCCGAGCACATTGCTCTCGAATTTCGAGGCGATATCGGAGGCGATCTGCGCCAGCCGCTGCACCTCGTTGGCGACGACGGCAAATCCCTTGCCCATCTCGCCGGCGCGCGCCGCTTCGATCAGGGCATTGATCGCCAGAAGCTTGATCTGCTTTACGACATGAGTGTTGTCGGCGCTGAAGCGCTCAAGATCCTTGCCGATGCCGTCAGTGATGACCTGCATCGAACGGGGCGTTGCTGCATGCTGCTGATACTTTTCTGCCTGTGCGGGTATCATCTGCAGATCCTGAAATAAAAAGTGTAGATGTGACAGTATGTCTATATTTTGCACGCTCTGGTTTTTGCTTGGTTAATGTGCAGCTTTTTGTCGAGATTAAATTAAGGTCTTCAATCGTGCCGATTGCCGTATGTTTTGGAATGGGGATGCAGGCGTGTCTGACAAGGAACTGCGCGGCACACAGGGGCGCGGTGACTTGGCAGCCCTCATCGCGTCGGAACTTGTACTGAAACTAGACGTTAGGCCTGCATCTTCCGATGGAGGTTCTCATGTATGCGCAGTTCCTCACCACCCTGGTCGCGGCCTTGTGCCTGCCAATGACGATCGCGGGAGCGACCGCTGGTGCCGCGGTTGCGGCGGAAAGCGATTTTCTCAAGTCGATCGACGGGAAATGGTCGGGTGGGGGGACGGTTCTAACCCGCATCGGCGGAAAATCCGTCAATGTTCGCTGCAACGTCGATTTCTCGGCCGGGGCGGCGGATCTTGCGATGCAGGGCTCCTGCCGTGCGCTTGCCATTGTCAGCCGGTCCATTTCAGCGGCGCTGAAAGCTTCGGGAACACGTTACAGCGGAACCTATACGGGGCCTTCCGGCCAGCCATCCTCACTTTCGGGAAGCCGCAAGGGGCAATCCATCAATCTGGCGGTACGCTGGGCAAGAGATATCAACGGCGATCGCAATGCGACGATGACCATCGCCAAACTCGGCGAGAACCGGCTGAGGCTGCAGACGATCGACAACGATCCGGCGAGCGGCAAGTCCGTGGTGACCAGCAGCATCGATCTGCGCCAGTAATATGCTTTGAGGCGCAAGCCCACCCGATGACGTGCCTCCACACGTGTCGCCTTGCCGCGTGCCGTCCGAGCGGCGGATGAACGCTCCGGTGCCGGTCTGATCTCCTTTCAGGCGAATTTTCCCCAGCGTCAACTTGCCTCACGCCTGCGGCCGCTTGCGCACTTTCGGTCAAATCCAACTGATATATAAGTATACACATCTTGCATGGGATGAGTTTTCTCATCGACCTGGACCGCTTTTAGGGGAGGCGATTTTGGCGGGTGCAAGGCTTTGGGTTTACGCCCGCCTTTGCGGGCAGCGTGGGGAGACGCGCCGAAAATGTTTCAACAGGTTTACGATCCGGTCGCTCAGTCGCTCGGACTGAGTTCTTTCTTTGCGGCCTTGCCGCTTCTGACGATGTTCGTGATGCTCGGAGGGTTCAGGCTGTCGCCGCAGCTTTCCGGCTTGTGCTCGCTTATCGTCGCGATGGGTGTCGCCATCATCATCTACGGCATGCCGGCCTCGGTTGCCGCCAATTCCGCACTTTATGGTGCGGCGTTCAGTATCCTTCCGATCATCCTGATCATCATCAACGCCATCTGGATCCACAACATGATGGTGAAGTCGGGGTATTTCGATATCCTGCGCCGCAGTTTCGGGGTGATCAGTACCGATCTTCGTATTCAATCCATCATTATCGCCTTCTGCTTCGGTGGCCTGCTCGAGGCGCTTGCCGGTGCCGGCACGCCGATCGCGATTGCCGGTGTGATGATGGTCGCAATCGGCATGGATCCGCTGAAAGCCGCACTTTGCGCGCTTGTGGCCGATACCGCACCGGTCGCCTTCGGTGCGCTCGGGGTGCCGATCACGACGCTGGCCGCCGTATCCGGCCTGCCTTATGACGAGCTCGGCGCCATCATCGGTCGCCAGACGCCGATCCTGGCGCTGTTCATTCCACTGATCCTGGTGTGGATCGTCGATGGCGGCAGAGGACTTCGCCAGACATGGCTGCCTGCCTTGGTCGCCGGTTTTGCCTATGCGGTGACGCAGTTCGTCAGCTCGTCCTGGATTTCCGTGCCGCTGACCGACGTTCTCGGTGCGCTTGCCGGTGCCGCGGCGCTGGTTGCCTTCCTGCAGGTGTGGAAGCCGAAGGAAACCATCGAATGCGCCATCGTCAATGAAGGGGAAAACTCGAAAATCCCGTTCAACAGCCGCAGCGTTTCGATCGCCTTCCTGCCTTACATCGCGATCATTGTGATCTTCACGCTGTCGCAGATCGGGCCGATTGCCCAGGCTCTGTCTGCCGGTGTCAGCAAGTTCGCCTGGCCGGGGCTCGCCATTACCAATCCGACAGGCGGTGCGATCGGCACGTCGCTGTCGCTGCCCTGGCTGCCGGGTACGGCAACGCTTCTCGGCATTGCCGGCATCTTCTCGATGCCTTTCCTGAAGGTGTCCGCCGGTGCCGCCGTCGAGACCTATGGTGCCACGCTCAAGCAGCTGAAATGGGCCATTCCGACGGTTCTCTGCGTGCTTGCCGTCGCATTCGTCATGAACTTTTCCGGACAGACCATCACGCTCGGGCGCTGGCTCGCCACGACCGGACATGCATTCGCATTCCTGTCGCCGGCCATCGGCTGGATCGGCGTGGCGATCACCGGATCCGACAATTCCGCCAACGCGCTCTTCGGTGCTCTGCAGGTCGCGGCGGCTCATGAAACCGGCCTGTCACCCTCGCTTCTGGCTGCGGCCAATAGCTCCGGTGGCGTGCTCGGCAAGATGATTTCACCGCAAAGCCTGACAATCGGCGCCGCTGCGGTCGGCATCATCGGACGCGAAGGGGACATCTTCCGCAAGACGCTTCCCTGGAGCATCGCACTGACGCTCGTCCTTTGCGCGATCGTCTTCCTTCAAACGACGCCCGTGCTTTCGTGGATGCTTCCATAAAGCCTCGGAAATGACTGAGAAATAGGAGAACTACCAATGGTCTACAAAGCAACCAACAAGTCGAAATACTGCTACACGATCGAGGATATTCCGCTGGTGCCGCTGACGGAACAGTCCAGCACGCGCTTCGTCGCTGCAGGCCCCGCCCTGCTCAGCTTCATCACCAATCCTCCCGGATGCGTATTCCCGATGCACAGCCACGAGGCGGTGCAGATCCTGGTCATCCTGGAAGGGACGGAAGAGCATACCTGCGGCGATGAAACCTTCCTGATGGAGGCCGGCGATGTCTGCGTCCATCCGTCGAACGTGCCGCATGGCGGCCGCACGACGACCGGTTTCCGCGGCATCGATATCTTCGTGCCGCCGCGCGAAGACTACCTGCAGCTGATGGCTAAGCATGGCCTTCCAATTGAGGGCCCTAAGTGATATATTAAAATTCAATAGGCTGTCTTTGCGACCCCTAAGCGCTTTGATGGCTTGATCGGAGGAGCGGATAGAGGCGGGGCTGATCACCTCACCAACTCCGCTCCTTTGCATTGTCGGGGAGGCAGGACTTCCGGCGGCCTATTGGTTTTTGAAGCATGCAATGAAGATATTGGAGTGACGATAATGACGGGTTCAAATTGGAATTTCAGCTTGCCGACTGCGGTCCATTTCGGTTGGAATCGATTGTCGACCCTACCCGATATGATTTCGAATTTGGGCGGCCGTCATGTGTTTGCGATGATTGGACGCAGTTTTCTTAACCGTGTCGGCGAGGCCGGTTTGAAGCAACTGGTCGGTTCGGCCGACCTGACGATCTTTACCGACATCGAGGAAAACCCGTCGATAGAGACGGTCGACACTGCCGCAACCCGTTGCAGGGAGAGCGGCGCCGATATCATTGTCGCGATCGGTGGCGGTAGTGTGCTGGACGCCGCCAAATGCGTGGCACTGCTACAGAAGAATGAAGGCTCAATCCGCGAATATCTCTATCGGGAACGCAAGCCCGGCGGTCGCGGCCTGCCGCTGATCGCCGTGCCGACGACGGCCGGGACCGGCAGCGAGGTGACGCCGTTCGCCGTCGTCACCGACAGGCAACAGAACGCCAAGCCGGCGATTGCCTATCCGGAATGCTTCCCGGACCATGCGATCGTTGATCCGGCGCTGACGCTCAGCATGCCGACGGAAGTTGCGGTTTCGACCGCGCTCGATGCGATGACGCAGGCGCTGGAAGGGTTCTGGTCGACGCGCGCCAATGACATGACGCGGGCGATGGCGTTTCGCGCCATCGTGCTGATCTTCCGCAATATCGAGGCCGCCTGCCTCGACAAGGATCGCGATGCGATCGAGAAGGTGACGCTCGGCAGCGTGATCGGCGGCACGCAGATGGCGATGATCGGCAACACGGCGCTGCATCCGCTTTCCTATCCGCTGACGCTGGATTGCGACCTTCGCCACGGGCTTGCCTGCGCGATCTATGTTCCGGCCTTCCTGCGTTTCAATAAGGCGGAGCTTGGGCCGTGGTTCGATGATCTTCTGACGGTTCTCGGTTTCGGCACGGTCGAGGAATTCGCTTTGGCATTTGAAGCCAAGATGGAAAAGCTTGGTGCTCCCACTCGTCTTTCGGCGCTTGGCGTCACGCGCGAGGCGATCCCGCAGATCGTCAAGAACGGCGTCGGCCGGTCGACGGATTTCAATCCGCGCAAGCTGACCCCGGAAACCATGGTCGAAATCCTCGAAACCATGCTGTGATCCGAGGGTGGCGCACCTTTGACAAGCAGATTGCTGCCGGGCCATGCTCGGCAGCAAAGAGGGGTGGATTCGCGAGTGCGATCCCGAAACGATGAAGATGCCCAGAGAAGGTTTATATGGAGGATAATAGTCCCCCACAGGAACAGCGAAAAAACCTGGCGAGCATACGCGACGAACTGGACTTGCGCAGTGCCAGCACGTCGGCGCTGATCTATCAGGTTCTGTGGAACGACATCGTTTCGCTCAGACGCTATCCGGGTGATCCGATCCTGGAAAAGGAGATCGCCGCGCAGTTCGGGGTCAGCCGGACGCCGGTGCGTGAGGCGATCCTGCGGCTGTCGAACGAGAAGCTGATCGAGATCCTGCCACAATCGGGAACTTTTGTGGCACGCATTGCGCTCGACACGCTGCCGGAGGCGATCGTCGTCAGAAAGGCGCTGGAGGATGTGACGGTCAGGGCGGCGGCAGTGAAGGCCAGCCGGACGCAGATCGCCAATCTGCGCGCCAATCTCGAATTGCAGAAAGTGCAGGCGGCGGAGGCCGATTATGAAGGGTTTCGCCGGACCGACGACACGTTCCACACGCTGATTGCAGAGGCCGCCGGTTATCCGGGCATATGGGACATCATCAAGTCGGTGAAGATCAAGGTCGATCGCTATTGCCACCTGAGCCTGCCGAAACCGGGCCGGATCGCGCGGCTGATCAAGGAACATACGGCTATCTTCAACGCCATACGCGACCATGAACCCGACCGTGCGGCCGAGGCCATTCATGCCCATCTCGATGCGATCATGACGGGCGTCGAGATGCCGGAAAACCTGGCGGTCTTTACCGTCACGCGATGAGATGACCCGGCGCTTCCGCGCCGGGATCTCACCTCACGGGATGTGGCGCAGCCAGTCTTCGCTGGCGAATTTTTCTGCCGCGAGCTTTTCGGCTGCCGCATATTCCTCTTCAGTGATCGTGCCGGGCGTGCCGCCGTTGAGCGAAACAAAAGTTTCCTTCATGCGGCGGATGATTTCCGCGCGGGGAAGGCCGGTCTGGCTGCGCAGCGGATCGACGCGCTTGACGGCGCTGGTCGTGCCCTTATCGCTCAGTTTCTCGCGGCCGATGCGCAGGACCTTGACCATTTTTTCCGCGTCCATGTCATAGGCCATGGTGACGTGGTGGAGGACGGCACCCGAGGAGAAACGCTTCTGCGCCGCGCCGCCGATCTTACCCTTGGAGCTGGAGATATCGTTGAGCGGCTTGTAGAAAGCGTCGATGCCGAGCGAGATCAGCGCCTTCAGCACCCAGTCGTCGAGAAAGGCGTAAGAGTCTGCAAAGCTCATGTCGCGCACCAGTTCGCCCGGTGCGTAGAGCGAATAGGTGACGCTGTTTCCCGGTTCGACCAGCATGGCGCCGCCGCCGGTGACGCGGCGCACCGTCTCGATGCCGAAACCGGCAGCGGCTTCGAGATCCACTTCATTTCGGAGCGACTGGAAACCGCCGATGATGATCGAAGGGCGTTCCCATTCCCAGAAGCGCAGGCAAGGGCCGCGACGGCCGGCCGCGACTTCCTTGGCCAGAACCTCGTCCATGGCCAGATGCATGGTGGGGGTGAGCGCCGGGGTCTCGATGATCTGCCACTCGTAATCGCGCCATGTGCCGGTGACGCCGAGCGCGCGGCGAATGGCGATGGCGACGGCTTCCGGGCTGAAGCCGATCATTTCCGCGCCGGGACGCAGGCCGGTGCGCACGGCGGCGATGATGTCCTCAACGGTGGATGAGGCGGAGAGGCCTTCGAGAGAGGCGCGGATATCGTCGAGCGCTTCTGCGGGTTCGAGGAAGAAATCGCCCGAGACCTGGACATTGGCGAGAATGCCGTCACGGACATCGAGATCGACGACAACCAGCTTTCCGCCCTGAACCTTGTATTCACCGTGCATGTTTTGGCTTCCTGCCTGAATAATTGCTTTTGCTGCGCTCTTTTACGGGAACGAGACGAGGTCGCCGTAAAGCGAGCGGAGCTTTGCCTTTACAGCGTCGGAATTGCGGTAGATGTCAATGAATTTGCGCAGGCGCGGATCGTCGCGCATGCCCGGCCGGGTGACGAACTGGAAGGCGTAGATCGGGTCGTTCTCGAAGATCAGGCCAGACGCCGGGTCGAGGCCGGCGAGCTTGGCGAAGGTGGGATAGGTGGCGGCGGCATCGACATCATCGAGCGCGCGGGCGATCTGCGGGCCGTCGAGCTGGGTGATCTGCAGCGGCTTCACCCACTTGACGACATCTTCGAGCGTGGCGCGATGGCCGGTGCCGGGCTTCAGTTCGACCAACTTGGCCTGCTGGAGAAGCAGCAGCGAACGACCGGTATTGACCGCATCACCCGAAAACGCGATCTGCGCGTTGTCGGGCAGGTCTGCCAGCGACTTGTATTTCTTCGAATAGAGGCCGAAGGGCGTGGCGTAGGCAGGCGCGACGGCGACGAGATCGCGGCCGCCGGCCTGATTGGTGAATTCCAGATAGGGGATATGCTGGAAGAGATTTGCATCCATTTCCCGGTCGGCCACCGCCATGTTCGGCGTGTTCCAGTCGTTGAACTCGACAAGCTCGACATTGAGGCCCTGGGCCTTCGCCTCTTCGGCGGCCACTTCCGCCGCCTGATTGGAAATGCTGGTGGCAAGCGCGATACGCAGCGGTTTTTCGTCCTGCGCCACGCTGACAGAGGCCGCGAGGGAGGATGCGATCAGAATTGCGACGTGGAGGATGTGCCGGAGATAGATCATGGACGTGCTCGCGAATTGGAAAGGCGCGGCGACACTGTCACTGTACCGCTTTTCGGCGGTGCTTTACCCCTGTTTGCCGGTGCAATCCATGGGGGTGGTGAAAAATATACTTATTCAGTCAAGTTTATCTCGTGTTGAATGGCTACCGGCAGAGCTGCCGGTAGCCAAAAGATGAAAAATCAGAGGCCCATGGCCTTCAGTTCCTGCAGCGGCGGGATGGTGTCGAACATGTGCTGGTCGAGACGATCCCAGATGATGCCGCACGTCGGCTTGTGTGGGCCTGAAACGTTGATCGAGCGGGTCGGGGTGAAGATGACGTCGACCACGGTATCGTAGACATCGGGATTGAGCTTTTCCGACAGGACCTGGCAATCGTGGACGACGGCGGCGCAGGGGGTTTCTACGGAAATCTTGCCGAGCTGGTAGAGCATGCCCCATTCGGCATCGAAGAAGCCGTGGCCCTTGCCGAAACGCACGCCATCCAGATTGATCGCGCCGGTGCCGGTGACCATGTAGTCGACATTCGGCAGCTTGGTCTGGATATCGGCAAGCGTCATGTGCTGGCCGATGCGTTCCATGCCGTCGAGGGTGGAAGCGTAGAGATAGAGCTCGGGCTTGATCTTCGACGGGTCGAGCAGCCAGAAACCGCGCTTGATGGAATAGGTCGTCATCAAGACCAGCTTGCCGTCCTTCAGCGCCTGAAAGCGCAGACGATCGAGGCAGTTGTCGGGTGTGATGAAGATCAGGCGGGCATCGCGGTAATAGGGGTTGTCGAGCAGGCGGTCGACCGCGGCTTCACCGCCTTCGAAATCGGCGATGAATTCACCGAAATCGAAATGAAAGCGGCTGTCGGCGACGGCGACCTTGCGCAATTCGGTCCAGACGCGCTCGCGTACGGAAGATTTGTGATCTGCGATTTCTGCGTGGGTGGACATTGGGGGCTCCTTTAAAACTTTAGGCGGCCGGCTGCATGCCGCGCTTTTGCAGCACATGCCGTTCGATGACGATGACGATTTGGTAGAAGAGGACCGAGATGAGGACCGAGACCACGGCGACCGTCCAGATCATGCCGTAGTCGAGATAGCCTCGCGACTGGTTCAAAAGATTGCCGAGCCCGGTGCNNGCCCGCCCCGGGGGCGGGGGGGGAGCCACTCGGCGATCATCCCGCCCAGAAGCGCGCGCGGCACGGCAAGCCGCATGGCGGCGAAGAGATAGGGCAGCGATGCCGGGATCGAGACGAGCCGGAGCTGCGTGAAAGGGCTGGC
>DLSX01000193.1 GCA_002500765.1 Neorhizobium sp. UBA7851 | reverse complement strand
ACGAAGGTCATGTCCTGCATCGCTGCTCCGCGCATCATGGCGTGAGGACCATGCGGACCACCTGGACCGCGGTCGGGGCGATCCGGCGCGGCGAATGCCGGGATTGCGGCTCCTGCGACGAGTACGGCGCCGAGGGTCGCGACAACGATCTTCTTGGCGGTCATAAGCTGGTTCCTTCCCTTTCATTTCGATGACCTCAAGGTACGACCGCCAAGGCCTGGCGACCACTTAAACTCCCGTAATGTGGATGAATTGTTGGTAATGCGGGGCTCGGTTGGTGACGGGGAAAAAGACCCCTCCCAACAAGAGGGAGGGCTTAACCCGGCTTCGCCGCCAGCGTTCCAATGTGATTTGGCCGGTTGCCACGGGTTTTCTCCCCCTCGTGGAGGAGATGGCCGGCAGGCCAGAGGGGGGCTTTGCCGAGAGCAGCTCTTCTGCTTTCAGTCCTGCACGACCCCCTTCAGGAATGTGGCCAGATCGTCGGTCACGTAGTCGATGTGATCGTCCTCGTCGGTCAGCATTTCCCAGCGTTCGATCAACACTTCGTCGAGATTGCGCGGCGTCAGCAGCACTGTGCGCATGCCGAGCGCCTTAGGGACTGTGAGGTTGCGCGGCAGGTCTTCGAACATGGCTGCATTGGCCGTATCGACCCGGTGCAGGCTAGCGAACTTGTCATAGGTCTCGCCCGCCGGCTTGGGCAAGTAGCCTGCTGCGACGATATCGAAAATGTCGTCGAAATTGTCGAGAATGCCGAGCGCCCGCGCAGTCGCTTCCGCATGCGGCACGCTGCCATTGGTGAATATGAATTTTCTGCCGGGCAGGGCCTTGATCGCAGCGCCCAGCTCGGGGTCAGGCATGAGCGCCGAATAATCGATCGCATGCGCCCTTTCCAGAAACCCGTCCGGATCGATGCCGTGGTTCAGCATCAGCCCCTGCAGCGTCGTGCCATGTTCGTGGTAATACCGCTTCTGTACAGCACGCGCTTCGTCGCGCTCAAGCTGCAGCAGGTCCTGCACATAGGCGGTCATGTTCACGTCGATCTGGGCGAAGAGATTGATGTGATGCGGGTAGAGCGTGTTGTCGAGATCGAAGACCCAATCGCGGATATGGGCGAAATCGGCGATGTCGGCGGCAGTCTTGGGTTTCTTGTCCATATCCGCTTATGCACTGCCTTGCTGATAAAGAAAATCGAAAAGGCGACGGCTCGCCGCCGCTTGCGGCTTGGCGACAAATCCGCCCGCATGATACCGGCTGAGACATGGAACTCTGGATCCCCATCACGATTGCCGCAGCCTTCCTGCAGAACCTGCGCTCCGCCCTGCAAAAGCACCTGCAGGGCAGGCTCGGGACGCGCGGCGCAAGCTTCGTCCGTTTCGGTTACGGCTTTCCGGTCGCGATCCTTTATGTCGTGCTGCTGCATCAGTTCGCAGGTTTCGCAATTCCTGAGATCAACTGGACCTTCGCAATCTGGGTTGTGATCGGTGGTCTGGCGCAGATCTTTGCCACCATCATGCTGGTCCATCTCTTTTCGCTCAGGAACTTTGCCGTCGGAACCGCCTATTCCAAGACCGAGCCGGTACAGGCCGCGATCTTCGGCTTCATCCTGCTCGGTGAAAAGCTCACGTTAGGCGCGATCGGCGCAATCATCACCGGCGTCATCGGCGTGATGTTGATCTCCATGGCACGCATGCCGTTGTCATGGAGAAATACGGTCACGGCTCTGGCGAGCCGCACAGCTTTGGTCGGCATCGCCTCCGGCGCGGTTTTCGGCGTTTCGGCCGTTGCCTATCGCAGCGCCTCGCTGTCGCTGGATGGACCGAACCCCGTCATGCAGGCGGCCATGACGCTTGCCTGCGTCACCACCTTCCAGACGGTCTTCATGCTGGTCTGGATGCTCTGGAAGGACAAGCACGAGATCGTCGAGGTTTTGAAAAGCTGGCGCTCATCCTCTTTGGTCGGTCTCGCCAGTGTCTTCGGTTCGGCCGGCTGGTTCACCGCGATGACGCTGCAGCAGGTGGCCTATGTCCGCGCGCTCGGCCAGATCGAACTGGTCTTCACCTTCATGGCCTCGTATTTCCTCTTCCACGAGCGGATCAACCGCATGGAGGTTTTGGGCTGCCTGTTGATCGTCGCAGGCATTCTCGGGCTTCTGGCGGGCTGAAACGAAAAAGGCGCCTGTCGGCGCCTTCATCATTTAATCTCGTAAGTGGATCAGGGCACGATCAGCGTGCCGGCGCCACGTTCGGTGAAGATCTCGAGCAGAACCGAGTGGGCGGTCTTGCCATTGAGGATGACGACGCCCTGTACGCCGGATCGGATCGCGTCGATGCAGGTCTCGACCTTCGGGATCATGCCGCCGGAAATCGTTCCGTCCTTGATCAGCGCCTGTGCCTGGGCGACGGTCAGTTCCTTGATCAGGTTCTTGTCGCGGTCTAGCACGCCCGGAACGTCGGTGAGGAACAGCAGGCGGGTCGCATGCAGCGCACCGGCGATCGCGCCGGCAAACGTGTCGGCATTGATGTTGTAGGTGGCGCCGTCGCGGCCCGGAGCGACCGGGGCGATGACCGGGATCATTTCCGACTTGGCGAGCAGGTCGAGCAGCGTACGGTCGACCTCGACGACTTCGCCGACGAAACCGAGATCGAGCACACGCTCGATATTGCTGTCGGGATCGATGACGGTCTTCTTCGCCTTTTCAGCGAACACCATGTTGCCGTCCTTGCCGCACAGGCCGATCGCCCATTCGCCGGTCTGGTTGATCAGCGCGACGATTTCCTTGTTGATCGAACCTGCGAGCACCATCTCGACGATCTCGACAGTCTTGGCGTCGGTGACGCGCAGGCCGCCTTCGAATTTCGATTCGATGCCCATCTTGGAAAGCATGGCGCCGATCTGCGGGCCGCCGCCATGGACCACGATCGGGTTCACGCCGGACTGCTTCAAAAGCGCGATATCGGCGGCAAAGGCCTTGCCGAGCTCGGTATCGCCCATCGCGTGGCCGCCATATTTCACCACGATCGTCTTGTTTTCATAGCGCTGCATGTAAGGCAGAGCCTGGGCGAGGAGTTTGGCCTGGAGTTCGCTATCCGACGTCGTCATGAAAAATCCCTCACATCAAAGGTGGGGCCTTTTAGCGCAAGTTCTTGTCAGAAGGAATAATCACGGCGAAGTTTTCGGGGCGTTCGCGATGCGGCGTTTATGACGCATGCCGCATCCCCGTTACCCACGGTTTATTGATGGTGGCGGCGTTGACAGACGGTGACGAGAAGCCGACCCTGCTTTCATGCCAGTGCCGTGTTCGCGTACCGCAAAAAAGACACCAGAAGCATCACCCGGAAAGAAGATCGCGCGACCTATGACGACGCCGAACCAGAGCGAGAGTGACCGTTCACGAGATCAAGTCCTCGCGGGCGAATATGTCCTGGGCGTATTGTCTCCCGAGGCCCGTCGGGGCATCGAGGAGCGCATGGGCTGGGACGCCGCGTTTGCAGCGACCGTGCGGCGCTGGGAAGACAACCTGTCTGATTATGAAGACCCGTACCACGACCCGAAGGCCCGGCTTCGCCTTCAGTCCCACTTTCCGGTTCTCGTTCCCAAAAGAGACTTCAACCGGGAGCTGGCTGTGGCGGCAAGCTGCTGGAATTCGATCGGCTTCTGGCGCGCACTGTCGGTAATGCTGGTTGCGGGCATCGTAACCTATGCAGCCTTTCAGTCGGGCGTGTTTGCTCTCTGAGGCATGCAGGCAGACTGGAAGGGAGAGCGGCGAACCCGCAGGAAATCCCTTCAGCAGGAAAAGCGCTTCAGATTGTCAGCGTCACGGCCTCTGCGATTGCTGAACGCAGCTCATCCACGCCTTTGCCCTTTTCGGAAGAGGTGGAAAGCACGAACGGATAGGCAGCCGGCCTCTTGCGGATCTTTTCCAGCGTCTCGTCGATCAGTTTCGGAACCGCCGGCTCCTTGATCTTGTCGGTCTTGGTCAGAACGATCTGGTAGGAGACGGCGGCCTTGTCGAGCAGGTCGAGCACGTCCTCATCGTTCTTCTTCAATCCGTGCCGGCTGTCGATCAGCACATAGACGCGCTTCAGCGTCGCACGCCCTCGCAGATAGTCGAAGACGAGCTTCGTCCAGGCGTCGACCATGTCCTTCGGCGCCTGCGCATAACCGTAACCCGGCATGTCGACCAGGGCCATTGGTGGCAGATCGCCCTCCTGGCCGGAATATCCGTCAGGCACGAAATAGTTCAGTTCCTGCGTGCGGCCGGGCGTGTTCGAAGTTCGCGCCAAGCCCTTCTGACCGACCAGCGCATTGATGAGCGACGACTTGCCGACATTGGAGCGGCCGGCAAAGGCAACTTCCATCGGGCCTTCCGGCGGCAGGAATTTCATGGAGGGCACGCCGCGGATGAAGATCCAGGGCCGGCCGAACAGGGGCTTGTCGTTGGTTGTCATCCGCTTTTCTATCTTTGTGCTCGCTGGGAAATAAACCGCATCCGGGTTTTGGACGTCGATGTCAAGGGTTTGGCTGGAGGGCGAATATGCCCCTCACCCTAGCCCTCTCCCCGCTTGCTGGGAGAGGGGGCGTGCTTGACGAGACGTTGGAGAGGGACGGAGAGGGTGCATTTTCTTACTTCTCCCCGTGAATACGGGGAGAAGGTGCCGGCAGGCTGGATGAGGGGCAACCTCGGCCCTGATTATTCCGTCATCAAAAGAAAACCCCGGTCAAAGCCGGGGGTTTCCTCAATTATTTCGTTGTCGCCGGCTTTCGTTTGAAGAAGCCCTTTAGATTGTCGAAGAGCTCGATCTTGGCGCCGTGGCGCTTCATGATCACCGCCTGCTGCGTCACCGACAGCGTGTTGTTCCAAGCCCAGTAGATCACGAGACCGGCCGGGAAGGACGCCAGCATGAAGGTGAAGACCAGCGGCATCCAGTTGAAGATCATCTGCTGCGTCGGATCCGGCGGGGTCGGGTTCATGCGCATCTGCAGGAACATCGTGACGCCCATGATGAGCGGCCAGACGCCGATCATCAGGAAGCTCGGCACGTCGTAGGGGAGCAGGCCGAACAGGTTGAACAGCGAGGTCGGGTCCGGCGCGGAAAGGTCCTGGATCCAGCCGAAGAACGGTGCGTGACGCATCTCGATCGTGACATAGATGACCTTGTAGAGCGCGAAGAAGACCGGGATCTGTAACAGCACCGGCCAGCAGCCGGCGATCGGGTTGATCTTCTCTTCCTTGTAGAGCGCCATCATCGCCTGCTGCAGCGCCATACGGTCGTCGCCGTGCTTGGCCTTCAGCTCTTCCATTTTCGGCTGCATGCGCTTCATGTTCGCCATAGAAGCATACTGCTTGCTGGCGAGCGGGAAGAAGATCAGCTTCACGACGATGGTCGTCAGAAGGATCGCGACACCGAAATTGCCGACGTGACGGAAGAAGAAGTCCATCAGCTGGAACATCGGCTTGGTGATGAAGTAGAACCAGCCCCAGTCGATCAGAAGGTCGAAATGCGGGATGGCATATTCTTCTGCGTAGCGGTCGACGAGCGGAACGCGCTTGGCGCCTGCGAAGAGCATGTTCTTGAGTTCGGTCGATTGGCCGGGCTGGATGGTCAGTGCGTCACCCTTGTAGTCGGCCTGATAACGCGGCTGACCGTCGGTGAAATGCGTGAAACGACCTTCGTAAGGCATTTCCTGCGGCGGCACGAGTGCTGCAGCCCAGTATTTGTCGGTGATGCCGAGCCAGCCACCGGTCGCCTTGGCGTTGGTGACGGCTTCTTCCTCGATATTGGAATAGGTGTGCTCGCTGAGGCTGCCGTCCTTGCCCGGTACGCCGAGGAAGCCCTCATGGATAACCCAGACCGAAGGTGTCACCGGCTTGTTGTTGCGGGTGATGCGGCCGTAGGAGGAAAGCGTGATTGCTTCCGCGCCGGGGTTCTCGACCTTGTCCGTCATCGAGATCATGTAATGATCGTCGATCGAGATCGTGCGGTTGAATACGACGCCCTTTTCATTGGTGTAGGTCAGTGTGACCGGCGTCGTCGTTGTCAGCTTGTCGCCGCTTGCAAGCGTCCAGGTCGTGCCCGGGCCGGGGACGGAGCCACTGTTGTCGCTGCCGATATAGCCGACTTCACCGAAATAGCCGTCCTTGGTGTCTGTCGGAGAGAAGAGCGTGATAAGCGGGCTCGAGTCGTCGACGGTCTCGTGATACTCGCGCAGCTTCAGGTCGTCGAAGCGTGCGCCGCTCAGGTTGATCGAGCCGGAAACCGCAGGCGTGTCGATGACGACGCGCTCGGACTTGGCAAGCGCCTGTTCGCGAGTAGCAGTTGCCTGCGCCTGTTCTCCACCCGGCAGGCTGCCGAGAGTGACTGCGCCGGGGCCTTCCGAAGCCGCCGGGTTCTGCGCGGCTTGCTGCTGCTGCAATGCCTGCTGGGCTTCAGCGGCACGCTGCTGCGCTTCCATGCGCGGGTTCATGTAGAGGAACTGCCAGGCAAGGACGATGACGACCGATAGGCCGATCGCGATGAAGTAATTTCGGTTTTTTTCCATCATGCTTTCCTGGAGGATGTTCCTGAGACAGACTTGGGCTTTTGCCTGCCTTCAATGCGTGCTGCAAGTTGTTCGGTCAAATTTGAGAAGGAAATGCCGAGCACCTCCCTGCGCGCGACGATCACATAGTCGTGTCCGTTTTCCATTGCAAACCCGGCGGATTTGCGCACCGCTTCCTTCAGCCGTCGGCGCATCCGGTTCCGCTCGACGGCGTTTCCGTGCTTCTTGGTGACGGTGAAGCCGACACGTGGCGGCTCATCAGGCTGCTTGCGATCGAGAACTTCCAGGAGAAATGTTCTCCCGCGGCGCGCCTCGCCGTTCCGAACAGCAAGAAACTGCGGCCGGCTTTTCAGCCGCCCGACAGTCTTTTTCTTGTCTTTACACTCTGTCATTGCCCGGTCCGGGCAAGTCGGCGCTTAGGCCGACAGCTTGGCGCGGCCGCGTGCGCGACGAGCCGACAGAACTGCGCGGCCACCCTTGGTAGCCATGCGGGCACGAAAACCATGACGACGCTTGCGAACAAGCTTGGACGGTTGGTAGGTACGCTTCATTTATTTTACACCGCGGTGTGCGGCCCTTCTTGGATATTGCTTCATGAGAAGCAAAAGCGTTTCGGAAAATACGCCGGCATGTAGGTGTGCAGATTGCGAGCCACTGCCTGAGCGCGCGGGCATATAGTTCAGGTTGAGCCCGAAAGTCAATCCACAGAGCCTTGCGACCGGCAAGGCTGCCTCCACGTGCTTCGTATTTAAGCGAGCTCGAATTCAATTCTTAATGTTTGCTGTATCCATTATCAATCGCACAAGCTGTGATTGCGGCGAAGTTTTTCCGCTTTTTGGGCAATGGCTCAAGTTCTGAGAAAATATATCATCGATTATGTCGTGTAAAAGGGCGATTTTTGCGCATCAAGACTGGTCTAGGTGGCTGTGTCCGATCAGCCATTATTAACGATTTTAGGATAATTCTCGTAATCATCGAGAACAGCGACTGATTATTGATGCTGTTCTGGTGTCTTTGGAGGGGATTACCGTGAAAATTGGAGTAAAGATCAACCTTCTCGTAGGGTTGATGAGCCTTGTCGCGTGTGCAATTGCCGGATTGTCGGTTTTCGCGGTTACCGAATACCATGACAAGCAGAACGCCTACGCCAATATCGCTGATCGGGTATACAAGGGCGAGCGGCTGAACCGTCTGGTGACCGCGGTCGTCATGGATGCTCGCGGAATGTACGCGGCAAAGGATATCGAATCCGCCAAACCTTTCGGCGAAGGCGTGACCAAAAGCCTCGGTGATATGGAAAAGCTGGTCGCCGATTGGACAGCTGTCGTCCCCGCTGCGCAGAAGACACAATTCGAAAAACTCACCGCGGGTTTCCGCGAGTTCAAGGCTTTCCGCACGGAAACCGTGCGTCTCGGTGCAACCGAGGGCCCGCAGGCTGCCAATGTTCAGGGCAACAACGACGCCAACCGGGCGAACCGCAAGGCCTATCAGGCTGAGATCGACAAGGTGGTTGCCTCGGATCTTGCCGATCTTGACGTCTTGAGCGTGGAGATGAGTTCTTTCGGCAACCTCATTTTCTATTCCGTTCTCATCGTCGCAATTCTCGGTGTGGGTGGCGGTCTGGCCTTCGGTCTCTATCTCGGACGCCGCCAGATCAGCGGACCGATCCTGACACTGACCTCGTCCATGGGCCGTCTGGCGCATGGCGATTATGACGCCCAGGTACCGTTCTCCGGCCGCAAGGACGAGATCGGCGACATGGCGGCGGCGGTCGAAGTCTTCAAGACCAATGGTCTGGAAGTTGCCCGCATGACCAATGCGGAAGCGGGTCTGAAGGCAAAGAGCGACGATCTGCAGGCGCGCATGTCCGCTGTCGTTCAGGCGGCTGCCGAGGGTGACTTCACTCGGCGCATCGACAAGCAGTGGGGTGTCGAAAGCCTCGATCGCGTTGCGCGCAACATCGACCAGTTGGTCAAAAGCGTTGACGCTGGTGTCTCCGAGACGCGCCGCGTCGTGAAGAGCCTGTCCGACGGCGATCTGACCGACAGCATGCGTGGCGATTTCAAGGGCACCTTTGCCGAGTTGCAGAAAAACGTCAACGGCACGATGCAGACGCTCCAGTCCACCATGGGCAAGGTGCGCAATGCAACCGGCGCCATGAATGGCGGAGCCTCCGAATTGAGCAGCGCCGCCAACGATCTGTCGAAGCGAACCGAGCAACAGGCTGCAGCCCTGGAAGAAACCTCTGCGGCACTCGATGAAATCACCTCCGTGGTGAAGACGTCCACCGAACGGGCCAACGAAGCGACCGTCATGGTCGGTGAGGCCAAGGAGAGCGCGGTCCAGTCCGGCGCCGTTGTTCGCAACGCAATCGAGGCGATGGGACGCATCGAGCAGGCATCGCGGGAGATCGCGCAGATCACCAATGTGATCGACGAGATCGCCTTCCAGACCAACCTGCTTGCCCTCAATGCGGGCGTCGAGGCCGCCCGCGCCGGTGAAGCCGGCAAGGGCTTTGCCGTCGTTGCCCAGGAAGTCCGCGAGCTCGCCCAGCGTTCCGCAAGCGCCGCCAAGGACATCAAGGGCCTGATCGGCAAATCGGGTGAAGAGGTCGCGGGCGGTGTTCAACTGGTGCAGAAGACCGGCGAGGCCCTGTCGGAAATAGAGGCGCGCGTCAGCCGCATCAACGATCACATCCATTCGATCGCTGTGGCTTCCCGAGAGCAGGCAACGGGATTGGCCGAGGTCAATACCGCGGTCAACCAGATGGACCATGTCACCCAGCAGAATGCGGCCATGGTGGAAGAAAGTTCAGCTGCCACCAGCAAGCTTTCGATGGAAGCAGATGCTCTCTATCATCTCGTCGCGCATTTCAGAATTGCCGAGGAGACTGGTCATGCGCAGCGTCTTGCGGCAGCCGAAACAGCTCATCGCCCCCGGCCTTCGCCAGCCCGAAAACTGACCGCCGCGCTCGGTCGTGCTTTCGCAGGAGGCGGTTCGGTCGCGGCGGCGGCGAATGCCGCGGACTGGGAAGAATTCTGAAATCGGTCCCTAACATTACCGAAATTTAAGGCGGAGGCGGCTTTTGTCTCCGCCTTTTGCCTTTGCCCGGGGTGTTCAAATCTTGGTGACGCGGTAAAATAGCTGCATGCACGCGGAATTGAACGCGTGTCCGAGTTTGGAGATCCGTATGGATAGCGAGGTTCGCACCTCGGAACGTCAGGGAACATGGCCGGATGGCGCCGGACCGGAGCCGATGCCGACGATCCTGCGCGGCCTCTCCGGACGGTTGCTCTGGCTGACGGTCATATTCGTCATGCTCGCCGAGATCCTCATCTTCATGCCGTCCATTTCGGGCATGCGGATGAACTGGTTGCGGGATCGCCTGGATACGGCCGCTGCAGCCGGCATCGTCATCGACGGTCTCCAGCCCGCCGAGCTGCCGCGCGCGGTGCAGGACGATACGCTGCTGGCGACTGGCACGAAGGTTATTGCGCTGCGCAAGGACGGCACGTCCCGGCTTCTGGCTGCCATCGAAGTTCCGCCGGAAATCGATGCGCAATACGATCTTGCCCAGAATTCTCTCCTCGGCACCATGCGCGACGCGCTCGATACGCTTGTTTTCGGTGGCGACCGGGTTATGCGCGTTTTCGGGCCGATCGGCGAAAGCGACATGATCATAGAGCTGGTCATGACCGACAACGCGCTGCGCAAGGACATGCTGATATATTCCAAGCGGATGTTCCTGATCTCGTTGCTGATTTCCCTGATCACGGCAATTCTCATCTTCCTCGCGATCAATCGCATGATGATATCTCCGATCCGGCGGTTGACGCACAGCATGCAGCTGTTTTCCGAACAGCCGGATGATCCCTCCCGCGTTTTCTCGGCCGATCGTTCTCGCGGCGAACTGGCCGTCGCGGGGCGGCACCTTGCGGCCATGCAGGTGGAACTTCAGCGGACATTGAAACAGCAGAAGAATCTCGCGGATCTCGGCCTCGCGGTCTCGAAGATCAATCACGACATGCGCAATATCCTCGCCTCGGCCCAGCTGATGTCCGACCGTCTGACGGATGTCGAGGACCCGATGGTGAGAAGCTTCGCGCCGAAACTGCTGCGCACGATCGACCGGGCTGTTGGTTATACCAACGAGGTTCTGGCCTATGGTCAGGCATCGGAGGCCGCACCGCGGCGCCGACGGGTCGATCTGACCGAGCTTTGCCAGGAAGTGCGCGACATGCTGGCAATCGATCCGGAAACCGGCATCGATTTCGTCGAGCAGATATCGGAAGGCGTGGAAGTCGATTGCGACGGCGAGCAGATCTTCCGCGTGGTTCACAATCTCTGCCGCAACGCCGTGCAGGCGCTGCTCACCCATGATGCCAATGATCCGAAAGCTGTGCGGCGGGTTACGCTCTCCGCGCACCGCCTCGGCAGCGTCGTCAGCATCACCGTCGACGACACCGGACCGGGCATGCCGCGCAAGGCGCGAGAGAACCTCTTCTCGGCCTTCAGGGGCTCCGCCCGATCCGGCGGCACCGGATTGGGTCTCGTTATCGCCCGCGAGCTTGTGCTCGCCCATGGCGGCACGATTGCCCTTGTTGAAAAGCCCGGTCCGGGCACGCAATTCCGCATCGAAATTCCCGACCGTCCCGTCTCTCTGGAGGACTATCGCGCAAGGGCGTGAGTAATATCTGTTTTAAAACAATGGCTTGATATGTTTTTGAAGATAAAATGACATCAGGCCGGGGAAAATCGCTTGCAATCCTTTCCGGCACCCTTTAGAGGATCGCCACGCCAGCGAAAAACATCGCTGACAGACGCACCCGTAGCTCAGCTGNNCGAATCTCTTCGGGTGCGCCATTCTTTCTTCCCTTGAAAAATGACTGAATTTGTTGCCGAGGCGATAATATCGGCTTCTGGCCAGTGATTTGATCTGCGCCGGATCCCGGGTGTTATCTCTCATTATTCCGTCCATCGGCGATAGGCAGAGCGTGCGGCTTGCGCTATCCAGACAAGACCTGTGATTCAGTTCTTTTGTGGCGGCCATTCGCGGTGCCGCGATCTTTGCGGAGTCGGATTTCATGAGATGGAAGCGCACGATCCAGCTGCTGGATGTTCATGCGGAAGGCGAGATCGGTCGTGTAGCGATCGGTGGTGTCCCGAAGATCCCCGGTAACACCGTGGCCGAACAACTGGCCTGGATGAATTCCGATCCCAAGGGGCAGGAACTTCGTCGTTTCCTCTGCCTCGAGCCGCGCGGTACGCCGATCGGTTCAGTCAACCTTCTCTTGCCGCCGAAGCACCCGGATGCGGATGCCGCCTTCATCATCCTCCAGCCGGATCAGGCGCATGCCAGTTCCGGCTCGAACTCGATCTGCGCCACCACTGCCCTGCTCGAAGCCGGCATCATCGAGATGAAGGAGCCGGAAACGATCGTCACGCTGGAAACGGCTGCGGGCCTCGTAAAGGCTGTGGCGACCTGCCGCGACGGTCGGTGCGAGAAGGTGAAGCTCACCATGGTGCCGTCCTTCGTCCACCAACTGGACGTCAGGCTGCAGACGCCGGAATGGGGCGAGATCACACTCGATATTTCCTATGGCGGCATTTTTTATGGTCTCGTCGACGTATCCCGGATCGGTCTCACCATCGAAAAGAAGAACGCGGCCGCGCTTGTGCAGGCAGGCATGATCCTGAAGGATCTGATCAATCGGCAGATACCGGTCGTCCATCCGGAAATCCCGGCAATCTCTGGCGTGGCCTATGTGATGTTCCGCGATACCGAAGTCGATGGCACCGTTCGCACCTGCACGACCATGTGGCCGGGCAGGGCGGACCGCTCGCCCTGCGGCACCGGCAACTCGGCAAACCTCGCGACGCTCCATGCGCGTGGTAAGGTAAAGGTCGGAGACGTGTTCCTGTCGCGTTCGATCATCGGAACACAGTTCGAGGTCGGGCTTTCTGCCGAGACGCAGGTCGCAGGAAAGCCGGCAATCGTTCCGACGATTGCCGGCCGCGGCTTCACCTTCGGCCTGCATCAGGTGGCGCTTGATCCCTTCGATCCGCTGGCGGACGGCTTTGCCATGACAGATGTCTGGGGGCCATCAGCAGGCGATATCGTCTGATCGGTCAGATCTCGCGGCCGACCTTGGCGGGCGTCTCGACATCGCCCTGTTTCAAGACAAGCGAGTTCACGCCTTTCATTCCTTCGTGGCCGGGAGCGGGGACGATGCCCTGTTCCTGCAGCTGAATGTATTTCGAGGCGCCGAACATGTCGCCCTTCTCGGCTGCCAGACGATACATTTCGGCGGCCTTTTCGACATTCGCGGTTATGCCTTCGCCGGTCTCGTACATGATGCCGAGATTGATCATCGCATCGGTATTGCCGCGCTGGGCGGCAAGGTCGTACCAGGCGATCGCAGTCTGGTCGTCGGCGTCGATCATCTGTCCTTCGTCATAAATGACGCCGATGTTGAAGGCGGCGGTATCATCGCCTTTTGCTGCAGCCTTCTCGAACCACTGAAGTGCTTTCTGGATGTCGGGCTGCGTGCCGAGGCCGTCGCGATAGGCAACGCCGAGATTGTAGGCAGCAAGTGTGTTTCCGCTGTCTGCGGCCTGCTGGTAATAGGCAAACTCCGCCTTGTCGTCGCCGAGACGACCCATCAGCATGCCGTAGTTCACCATGGCGGCGGCATAGCCATCCTTGACGGCCGTGTCATAGGCGCTCATGGCCTGATCCGGCTCGTCGACGCTGTTGAGCGCGCGGCCGAGCTGGTAGGCGAAGCGCGGATTTCCGGTCGCATCGAAAGCGGTCCGGCAGGCTTCGACGGCCTGATTGCCGATATCGGCGATGTTGACCGGTGCGAAAGCACCGTTGCGCTGCTGATCGAAGGGGCTGCCGGCCAAGCGATCACAGTCGCTTTGCTGAGCAGATGCGAGAATGAGGTTGTTGCGCTCCGCAGCATCGGGTGCAACTGTCAGCGCAAGAAGCGCGACAGCGGCGCCTGTGGTTACCGCAAAACCCCTGTTGACTTTAGGTGCCCGGGATTTCATTGTTCGCTCCGACTCAAAACACTTTCAGATTGCTTAACGAACGCAGCACCCGCGTGCTTGTTCCGCTTATTTTGCGTTGAACCGCGGTTCAGGCCCTTTCCAATCCGCACGATGTCGTGAAGCCTAACGTGATCTCGCAGGCTTCGATTGGATCTTTCCGCGATCTTCTGCCAAGGCGCGAGATTGTCTTTGCGTCTGCTTTGATGGTAAGCGAGGCCGACATCCTCAAAACATAAAGCGGAACAGCCCGATGAAAACGCTTCAGATTCGCCGCCCCGACGATTGGCACCTCCATCTGCGTGATGGTGCCGTACTGGAAAGCGTGATCGGGGATACGAGCCGCCATTTCGCCCGCGCCATCATCATGCCGAACCTTGTTCCGCCGGTCGTAACCACGGCGGATGCCACCGCATACCGCGCGCGGATCATGGCTGCTTTGCCGCAAGGGCATGGGTTCGAGCCGTTGATGACGCTTTATCTGACGGAGCACACGAACCCCGATGATGTCGAAGAGGGAAAGAAGAGTGGGCTGATCACGGCGGTAAAGCTATACCCCGCCGGCGCCACGACCAATTCCCATGGCGGCGTGCGTGATCTGGAAAAGGCGATGCCGGTTCTGGAGCGCATGGCGAAGATCGGCCTGCCGCTGTGCGTTCATGGTGAGGTGACCACGCCTGAGGTCGACATCTTTGATCGCGAGGCGGTCTTCATCGAAACTGTGCTCGATCCACTGCGCAGGCGCCTGCCGGAACTCAAGGTCACGATGGAGCACGTCACCACCTCTGACGGCATCGACTACATCAAGTCCTCCAGGGCAAACCTCGCAGGCTCGATAACCACGCATCACCTGATCATCAACCGCAACGACATCCTCGTTGGCGGCATCCGTCCCCACTATTACTGCCTGCCGGTTGCCAAGCGCGAGAGCCATCGCCTTGCGCTGCGTGCCGCGGCGACGTCCGGCGACCACCGTTTCTTCCTCGGTACGGATTCCGCGCCGCATCTCGACCCGCTCAAGGAATGCGCCTGCGGTTGCGCCGGCATCTACACCTCGATCAACACGATGAGCTGCCTTGCGCATGTCTTTGAGCAGGATAATGCACTCGACAAGCTGGAAGCATTCGCATCGCTGAATGGCCCGGCCTGGTATGGGCTGCAGCCCAACGAAGAGATGATGATGCTGGAGAAGCAGGACGTTCAGGTTGAATTTCCGGCGAAACGCGATACCGCAGTCGGTGCGATCACGGTCTTCGACCCCGGCTTCCAGATCTTCTGGAATGTCGTAGACTAGAATTACTGCTTGCCGCCGCCGGATAATTATTCAAGTTGTATCTCTCCAAAGGTAACACTTTGGAGAGATTCTCATCTTAGCTTCTGCTCGTATATTGAATAAATCTTCGAAGAGAATTCCGGCATGATGCTTGACTATCAATCTCTTCTGCTCGCGCTTGGCGTTTCTGCCGCGTGTTTGATGGTCACATTATTCGGAACCTGGTTTTCCCGGCGAGCGGATTCGTTTCTTCTGACCTTGGTCATATCCCTTTGCTTGGTCGTGGCCGGCATTGCTGCCTATAGTTCCTTTACAGCGCAGTCGGGTATCACCCCCGCCGCGATAGCCTATGCACTTCTGATGGGTGGGTTCTCCGGCATCTATGCGGCGTCGGTGCAATTCCGCACCGGTACTTCTCCCTGGCCGTTGGCCGGTATCCTGGTCTTTATCAGTCTCGCGCTCGGCATGCCCCTGATCCTCGTCGGGCTGAACGGTCTTGGCCTGATCATCATGAATGTCCTGGCGGCAATCCTGCTCGTCGGGACAGGTTGCCAATATTGGGCGGCACGCAAGGAGGCGCCGGGGCCTCTGATCGGCATGGTCATTCTGTATTGCATAAGCGGCTTCTCCTTTGCGCTCTGTGCTGGAGTGCTGATCGCCGATGGCCGTCTGGTGCTGGATCAGGCGCCGGCCAACTGGGCGGAAGATCTCAACATCGGCATCTGCATTGCCGGAATGACCGGCATAGGCGCCTTGTCCCTGGCGCTCCACCAATGGCGGATGGCCGCCCTTCACCGGCATGAGGCGATGACCGACGCATTGACCGGCCTGCTCAACCGGAGAGCCCTGTTCGATCAGTATGGCGGGCGGAAACTCACCGCCTCCGCGGCAGTCATCGTTTTCGATATCGATCGCTTCAAGACGATTAACGACCGGTTCGGCCACTCGGCCGGCGACGAGGTGCTGAGACTTTTCGCGGAAGACATGATGGCGGAACTTGTTCCTGCTGCCTCGGCAGCGCGACTGGGTGGTGAAGAGTTCGCCATGATCGTTGGCGAGGTCATGCCCGGCCGGGCCGAGCGGATCGCCAACGCAGTGCGGATGCGTTTCGCCGCCCGCGATATCTTGATCGATGGAGAAAAACTTCGCTGCACGGTCAGTGCTGGCGTATCCGCGGGCCTGCCCGAAGGGCAGCCGTTCGAAGCAGTCCTGAACCTCGCCGACGGCGCACTCTATGAAGCAAAGAATGCCGGTCGCGATCGGGTCGAAATCGCATCCTACCTGCGGTCTGTCCCGTCTGCGCCTGACAGCCGCACTTCAGCTTGAAAATTTGATCGCCTAATCTCTTCGCTGGCTTAACAGACGCCATGCTGCTATTGCGGCGCGTGGTTTTAAGCAATGTCCGGCGAAAGCGTATAGCGGTTTCGCGTTCGGACTTGCAGATGAGAAAAGCAGCGATCAAGGAGCGGGCGCATGATCCAGACCACATTTACAGACCGGGACGTAATGGCCGAACTGATGGCCAAGATGCTCTGGGAAATCGGAGCCGTGCATTTCAGCGCCGACAAGCCCTACAAGTTCTCCTCCGGCATGATGAGCCCCGTTTATATCGACTGCCGCAAGCTGATTTCTTATCCGCGCATCCGCTCTGCCGTCATGGACTTTGCCGCGGCAACCATCATGCGTGACGCCGGCTTCGAGAAATTCGACTGCATCGCGGGTGGCGAAACTGCCGGCATTCCTTTTGCCGCATTCCTTTCTGAGCGTATGGGCCTGCCGATGATCTATTGCCGCAAGAAGCCGAAGGGCCATGGTCGCAACGCGCAGATCGAAGGCCATATGCCGGAAGGCGCCCGCGTTCTGGTGATCGAGGACCTGACCACGGCCGGCGGCTCGATGTTCACCTTCATCGAAGCGATCCGCGCTGCCGGCGGTATCGTCGACCACGGCATCGCACTCTTCTATTACGGCATCTATCCTGAAGCGGAGCAGCGTTTTGCCAACGGCAATGTCCAGCTTCATCATATCTCGACCTGGCGCAATGTTCTGGCCGTCGCCCGTCAGCAGAAGCTTTTCGACGACAAGACGCTGTCGGAAGTCGAATCCTTCCTCAACGCACCGCTGGAATGGTCCGGTCGAAACGGCGGCGTGACTGAGCTTTCGCTCTAGTATTGATATAAAAGCTCAGGTAACGATAAGCTAAATAACGATCTCGGGAGGAAATCGATGATCCTGTGCTGCGGCGAAGCTTTGATCGACATGTTGCCGCGTGAGACGACGCTCGGCGAGCCGGCATTTTCGCCCTATGCCGGTGGCGCCGTCTTCAATACCGCCATTGCGCTTGGCCGTCTGGGTGTCCCGACGGCCTTTTTCACTGGTCTTGCAGATGACATGATGGGCGACATCCTGCGCGACACGCTGCGCAGGAGCAATGTCGACTTCAGCTATTGCGCCATCGCCTCGCGGCCCTCGACCATCGCCTTCGTCAAACTGGTGGATGGCCACGCCACCTATGCCTTTTACGATGAGGGCACAGCCGGCCGCATGATCACTGAGGCCGATCTGCCGGCAATCGGAGACGAATGCGAGGCGCTGCATTTCGGCGCGATCAGCCTGATCCCCGAACCCTGCGGCTCGACCTATGAGGCGCTGATGCTGCGCGAGCATGAAAAGCGCGTCATCTCGCTCGATCCGAACATCCGTCCGGGCTTCATCAAGGACAAGGCAGCCCATCTTGCCCGTATCCGCCGCATGGCCGCCATGTCGGATATCGTGAAATTCTCGGATGAGGATCTCGCCTGGTTCGGTCTGGAAGGCGACGAGGATACGCTTGCCCGTCATTGGCTGCATCACGGCGCAAAGCTCGTCGTCGTCACCCGCGGTGCCGAGGGCGCTGTCGGCTATACGGCGAACCACAAGGTAATGGTTCCAAGCGAACGGGTAACGGTGGTCGATACGGTCGGCGCCGGTGACACGTTCGATGCCGGCATTCTGGCCTCGCTGAAAATGCAGAACTTGCTCACCAAGGCGCAGGTGGCGAGCCTCACCGAGGACCAGATCGCCAAGGCACTCGCTCTCGGTGCCAAGGCTGCTGCCGTAACCGTATCGCGGGCAGGGGCGAACCCGCCTTTTGCAAACGAGATCGGGCTGTAGGGTTTAATCAGTCTAAAAAGGTGCCCCTCACCCTAACCCTCTCCCCGCACGCGGGGCGAGGGGACGTGCCTTGCTTGACGTTGGAGAGGGGCGGAGAGCTCTCGGCTAGTGTCCTTCTCCCCGTCATTACGGGGAGAAGGTGGCGGCAGCCGGATGAGGGGCTACCTCAAGCACCAACGCAAGTGAGGAGCAGCCGAAACCGCCCCGCCAAACTCACTTCTTCAGCCCGGCCAGCGTCTTCACCAGTCCCTGCGTAGATGAATCATGCCCTTCGGCGCTTTCCTTGCCTTCGACCACAGGAAGCAAGCCGGTCGCCAGTTCTTTGCCGAGTTCCACGCCCCACTGATCGAAGGAGTTGATGCGGAAGAGCACGCCCTCGACAAAGACACGGTGTTCGTAAAGCGCCACGAGACGACCGAAGGCAAACGGCGTCAGCTTGTCATGCACGAAGGTGATCGACGGACGATTGCCGGTGAACACGCGATGCGGCGCGATGAAGTCGGCCTTTTTGCCGTCCATGCCCTTGGAGGTCAGCTGCGCCTTTGCTTCCTCGAAGCTGCGGCCCTTCATCAGCGCTTCCGACTGCGCCAGGCAATTGGCGATCAGCAGGTCATGCTGGTGCCGCAGTTCCGGCTCGAAGCCGTTTGCCGCGATCATGAACTCGGCCGGGATGATGCTCGTGCCCTGGTGGATCAGCTGGTAAAAGGCGTGCTGGCCGTTGGTGCCGGGCTCGCCCCAGACGATCGGGCCGGAATTGCCTTCGACCGGCGTGCCGTCGATCGTCACGCCCTTGCCGTTCGATTCCATGTCGAGCTGCTGCAGATAGGCGGGGAAGCGCAACAGGCGCTGGTCGTAGGGCAGGATCGCGCGGGTCGGATAACCCAGAACGTTGCGATGGTAGAAACCGATCAGGCCGAGCAGCATCGGCAGGTTTTCGCGAACAGGCGCCTCGCGAAAATGCCTGTCCATCGCATGCGCGCCATCAAGGAACTTGCCGAAATTCTCCGGCCCGATGGCGATCATCAGCGGCAGGCCGATCGCCGACCAGATCGAATAACGACCACCCACCCAGTCCCAGAAGCCGAACACGCGGCTCTGATCGATGCCGAAGGCCGCGACCTTGTCGAGCGCGGTGGAGACGGCGCAGAAATGATGCTCTACGGCGGCGTCGCCCAGCTTGTCTGCAATGAACCTGCGAGCCGTTGCCGCATTGGTCATCGTCTCGATCGTCGTGAAGGTCTTCGAAGCAACGATGAACAGCGTCGTCTCCGCATCGAGCAGCTTCAGCGTATCGGCGATATGGGCGCCGTCGACATTGGAGACGAAATGCGCGCGCGGGCCGTCATGGAAAGGCGCGAGCGCCAGCGTCGCCATGACCGGCCCGAGGTCCGAACCGCCGATGCCGATATTGACGACATCGGTTATCTTCTTGCCCGTCGCGCCCTTCAATGCGCCGGAACGGATGCCGTCAGCAAACTTGCCCATTGCCGCCAGAACGGCATTGACGTCCGGCATGACATCGCGGCCGTCGACCAGAACTGGTGTGTTGGAACGGTTGCGCAGCGCGGTGTGCAGCACCGCGCGGTCTTCGGTGAAGTTGATGGCGACACCGGAGAACATCTCCTCGCGCTTTTTCGCCACGCCGCCGGCATCGGCTAGCTTTTCAAGCAGCGTGAGGATCTCCTCGTTCACCGCGGTCTTGGAATAATCCATGGTGAGGTCATCGAAGCGGGCGCTGAATTTTTCGAAGCGCCCTGCGTCCTTGGCGAAAGCGGCACGAATGTCCGTCGCCTTGGTAGCGTCTGCGGTTGCCTTGAGCTCTTGGACGATCGTCTGCATGATTTCCTCGCATTCTGCAGGATGATGCATGGGAACCTATTCGCTTTCTTGTTCAAATCAAGCGGCGGCTATGCGTCTTTTGCCTAATGGTTCAATCAATTGTCCAGTTTACTGGCCGACAGCCGTCTCCACCGTATTGCCGACGGCCTGTCCGAACCGGCCGACCTGCTCATTGTAATTACGGCGTGTTGCCGGATCAAAAATGGCGATGGGCGTGCTGACCGCGACACTGGCCGCGCCGCCGACCGTCTGCGCCGTACCGAGCGCCACTGCGCCCAGCCTTTCGCCAAGCCCGACATCGCTGTCGGTCACCGTCTGTCCCGCGATCAACCGGTTGCCGATCAGTTTCACCACTTCCGGGCTTTCTGCGAACTTGCCATGGTTCAGGCGGTCGCCACCCTTGAGCTTGGTGAGATCGAGAACGACGATCCCGGCCTTTTCGAATTCGGTACGATATGGCTCGACGGTTGGGTCCACCTGGCCCAGTCGGTCGATATTGCCGGAGATCCGCCGGGACAGGCTGAGCGCCCGGTCGTCCTGCGACACGAAAAGGGTGAAACTCGGGTGATTGGGGCCGAGCTCGGCGAACTGCCGGCTGAACACGTCGACATCGAGATCCGGTGAAGCGAGTATGACGTTCTGGATTTTCGGCGCCACACGCCCATCGCGGATCGCCATCTGGCGGAGAGCCTCGACCGTGAGCCACGATCCCATGGAATGCGCCATGATCGTCACTTCGCCGACGGCGGGGTCGGTGGAAAGCTGCCGCAACACATTCTCCAGCGCATCGCGGGAATAGTTGGTGCTTTCCTTGTCGTAGTTATAGGCAAAGATGCTGCCGCGCGACGGCCAGGTGAAAAGTACCGGCGCCACGTCGGTATCGGAATCGTGGACGATCTGCGCGAAGCGATAGACCGCATCCTCGTAACGATTGTTGAATCCGTGAACGAAGACCATCACCCTGCGGCTCTTGGGCAGATTGTGATGCAGCCAAGTGCGCGCACCACCGATCTTCATTGGCGTGACCGAGAGTGTCGCGAATTCCTTGGCGGGGTTGGCGGGAAGCTTTTTCGGCCATTGTACCTGACCGACTTCGCGCGCGCTGGCGGGGGGTATCGAGATCTTGATTTCGGTAAGCGAAGGTTCCCTGCCGCGTTCGCCGGAGAACAGTATGCCCGGCGTCTCCGTCGATTTTCGGGTCGTCGCCACCATGACATCGACGGTCGATGCGCCGGGAGCTGAAGCCGCAGCCGTTGGTATCAGCACGCCTTCAGGCCTGCCGGCGCAGCTCGAAAGCGCGGCCAGGACAGAAACGACGGCAATCAGGCGAAACGAAAATCCGGCACGGTTTTGCAAGCGAACTCCAACAGCTTTCCCGGCACCACAACCCTTGGGTAATGGAGAGCGCACAGGCCGTCCACTGCTAAACGGAGGATATGACGGCGACAAGCCACTCTTGGTTTTGACCTGTCGCCGTGTTGCAACGGCCGCGAAGGTTACCGCAGCTCTCGCCTCAGGATCTTGCCGACATTGGATTTCGGCAATTGATCGCGGAATTCGATGACGCGGGGCCGCTTGTAGTTGGTGAGGTTCGCCGCGCAATGGGCCTTCAGCTCGGCCTCCGTGAGGCTCTCGTCCTTCTTCACCACGAACAGTTTCACCGCTTCGCCCGAATTCGGGTCTGCAATCCCGACTGCCGCACATTCCAGCACGCCGGGATGCATTGCCGCAACTTCCTCGACCTCGTTCGGATAGACGTTGAAGCCCGAAACGAGGATCATGTCCTTCTTGCGATCTACGATTTTGACGTAACCTTCGCGGTCCATATAGCCCATGTCGCCGGTGCGGAAAAAGCCGTCTGCTGTCATGACCTTGGCCGTTTCGTCCGGCCGGTTCCAGTAGCCCGCCATGACCTGCGGTCCGCGAATGCAGATTTCGCCGACACCGCCGAGCTCTACGTCATGGCCGTCATCGTCGCGGATCGCAATTTCCGTCGATGAGACCGGCAGGCCGATCATGCCTGAGAATTCCTTTGTGTCGAGCCGGTTTGCGGTGGCGACGGGCGAGGTCTCCGAAAGCCCGTAGCCCTCGGTGATCGGGCAGCCGGTCATTGCGAGCCAGCGTTCGGCCACCGGTCGCTGCACCGACATGCCGCCACCGAACACGAGGATCAGCGACGAATGGTCGAGCTTCTGGAAGTCGGCATTGTTCATCAGCGCGTTGAACAGCGTGTTCAGCCCTGGAAAGATGTGAACCGGATGTTTCTGCAGTTCTTTCACGAAGGCAGGAATGTCGCGCGGATTGGCGATCAGCAGGTTGTGGCTGCCGGTGGCAATTCCCATCAGCGAATTCACCGTCAGTGCAAAGATATGATAGAGCGGCAGCGCGCAGAGAAACTGCAGCTGTTCCGGGCGCGGCTTGTTGAGAAACGCGCTTTCCATCCAGGTCCCCATCTGCACCTTGTTGGAAAGCAGGTTGGCATGGGTGAGGATCGCGCCCTTCGATACGCCTGTGGTTCCGCCGGTATATTGAAGAAACGCGACATCATGCGGGCCGATGTCCACCGACCTCATCGCAGACTTGGCGCCTTCATTCAGGACGGCCTTGAAGCTTAAATGACCGGGCAACGACCATGCCGGTACGAGCTTCTTCATCTTGCGCACGACCAGATTGACGATATGCCCCTTCAGGCCCAGCATGTCGCCCATCGTCGCGACGACCACATGTTTGACGCTCGTCGCCTGCAAGACCTGTTGCGCGGTGGCGGCAAAGTTCTCGAGCAGGAACAGCGCTTTCGCACCGGAATCCTTCAACTGGTATTCGAGTTCGCGCGGCGTATAGAGCGGGTTGACGTTGACGACGACGAAACCTGCGCGAAGAATTCCGTAGACGATCACCGGATTTTGAAGAACATTCGGCAGCATGACCGCCACGCGGTCGCCTTTTTCCAGTCCTTTTTGCTGCAGCCAGGCGCCAATCTTGCGACTTTCGGCCTCGAGCTCGCGGAATGTCAGCGATTTTCCCATGCTGGTAAAAGCCGCACGGTCACTGTAACGGGCGCAACTGTCCTCGAAAAGCTGGCCTAGCGAGCGGTGCGCCAGCGGCGAAATCTCTTCGGGAACCCCCGGCGGATAGGATTTCAGCCATATCTTGCGCGGGTTCGTCGGGGCTCTCGCCACCTGTTCATTCATGAGAGCATCCTCCATGCTCGTTGGCCTTATCTGAAGGCGATGGAAAAGTCCTCCACTTCTCCACCACCTATATTAGGTCATTCACAGGAACCGGAAAAGATTGGTCCGTTCTCGAACAGCTAGATGACTTTAACGTAAACGTCAAATTGTCGCATGTCCGGGAACCATCCGCAGCGCTTGCAGTTCTATTTCCATGACGCAAACAGCAATCTGAAGGAGGCATATTATGTTGCATCAGGAACCCCGCGCAGGACAGGATCCCTATGTAAAGGACACGCCGTCGCTGATCGCCAGCGACAAGGTCGAGGGTACGGCAGTCTATGGCGCGGACGGCAAGCGCATCGGCTCGATCGAACGCATTCTGCTCGAAAAGCGCGGTGGACGTGTCGGTTACGCCGTCTTGAGCTTCGGCGGCTTCCTCGGCATCGGCGATGACTACTACCCGCTGCCATGGGAAAAACTGCGCTATGACGAGCAACTCGATGGCTACCGGATCGACCTCACCAAGGACCAGATCACCGGTGCTCCGAAATACCATGATCTCGACGATGACAGTTTTTACCGGGGCAATGACCGGAAGGTCTACGACTATTACGGCGTTCCCCCGTACTGGATGTAATCCGATCCGATCGTTCTGCGAGAGAGGCCCCGCGCGGGCCTCTTTTCGTTTGCTTAAGCCTATTCTGGCAGGGTTCCGCCGCGGTGCCTTGGCCGCCGGGGATGGCTTACATGACGGAAAAGACAGGCGGGGTGCGGAATCTGGAGCGGGAAGACCTTCCGTCCGTCGCTGAGCTTTTCCAGAAAACCTTCCGTCGCTCTGAGCCCGTTCGACCCTCGATGATCCAGTATCTGCGCGAGGTATTTTTCGATCACCCCTGGTATGACGAAGAGATCCGCTCGAAGGTCTTTATCGATGCCACGGGCGGCGTGCAGGGTTTCATCGGCGTCTTCCCGTCGCGGCTCGAAATAGACGGCCGTCCTATCCGGGCCGCCTTTGCCGGTTCCATGATGGTCGACAGGCACGAGCAGAACCCGCTTGCCGGTGCCCGCCTTCTGCGTGCCTTTCTCACCGGGCCGCAAGATATTTCCCTGACCGAGACGGCCAATTCGCTGGCTCTCGGCATGTGGCAGAAGCTCGCTCTGCCGCTGGATATCGCCTACAGCCTCAACTGGCTGCGCATTCTGCGTCCCGCCGGCACGGCCGTTCAGGTCGCCGAGCGCGGGCTGAAGGCGGCCCGTTTTCTGCGGCCTGTCGCATCGCTTTCCGACGGTCTTATCGAACGTATGGGCGTGAAGGCATTTCGCCCACCGCCGATTCACGGTGCGGGACGCGTCAACTTCTGGGATGCGTCGCGCGAGGAGTTTGCCGATGCGGTCTTGAAACTCTCCGGGCTTTTCCCGCTGCGCCCGCGATGGGACAGCGCCTCGCTGGAATGGTTCATGGACCATGCACAGCAGAAGCGGCAGTTCGGCAAACCCTCATGGCGTATTGCCGAATCCCGCAGCGGCGAACTTGTCGGCTGCTACGCCTATTACAGTCGTCCGGGTGGCATCGGCTGGTTGCTGCAGGCACTCTGCGCACCGAATGTTGCCGGCGAGCTTGTCGATGATCTTTTCGCCCATGCGGATGCCGCGGGCTGTGTGGCCATCCGTGGTGCCGGCCATCCTTGGCTTACTCCCGAACTCATCAGCCGCAAGACGCTGTTCTACGGCCGCGCCTTCTTCGTCGCCCATGCCAAGGACAAGAGCCTGTTGGAGCCGGTCAGATCCGGCCAGGGGCTGATCAGCGGCCTGGCCGGCGAAAACTGGATGCGCCTGATCGGCGACGATTTCGACTAATTCGGACCAGCCTGGTCAGTCGAGCATCGTTGTCGGCTGCGCGTGCAGATAATCCGCCACCTTCCGCTTCGAAGCGATATTGCGCCAAACCGCATCCACCTGATCTGCGGTAAGCCCGGCCGCATCTGCCGTCTCCTCGCGGGAAACGCCGTTGTCCAGCGCATAAAGGCAGATATCCATCCGGTCATAGGGCAGCGAGAAATAATATTCGTCCTGTCCCTGCGGCAGCGACCAGGTATCGGTCGTCGGCGGGCGGCGGCGGATTTCTTCCGGCACGTCGAGCGCTTCCGCCAGCTGGTAGACCTGCGTCTTGTAGAGATGCGCGATCGGCTTGAAATCGGCCGCGCCATCGCCGTTCTTGACGAAGAAGCCCTGGTCGTATTCCAGCCGGTTCGGTGTCCCGGCAACCGCGAAATTCAGGCGGTCGGCATGGTAATATTCGATCTGTTTGCGCGTCCGCTGCTTCATGTTGGCGGCGGCGATCATGCCGAGATAGACATCGAGCGGCATGCGGTGCCGGCTCTGCTCGCCGTCCGGATTGGCAACCACCAACCAGGAGATATTGTAGCCACGCCCGGTCAGCGCATCCTCCAGCACCACCTTGCAGCCCCAGCCCTCACCGAATTCCGGCACGACCTGACGAATGAAACCGTCGCGGCGCTGATAGCAGCCCTGCGCGGCAAGCGATGGACCGATATCCTCCAGCACGGTTTCGATGCCGACCGCTTCCGCCAAAGCCTTGCCGAGCCGCAGGCTGTCCGGGTCGCTGTCATGTTCGGGCATAAACACGCCGGTGACCTTGGACTTGCCGAATGCGCGAGCGCAAAGCGCCGCCGTGACGCTGGAATCGATGCCGCCGGAAAGGCCGAGCACCGCGCCGCGCTTGCGCAGATCCTTCAGCACGCTCAGGCGCAGCCATTCGCAGATCCGTTCGATCTCCGCCTCGGCATCGAGCACGAGGTCCTGTGCCGAAAAACCGGCATCTTTCTTTGCTGCTGCGGGGGCGTTCGTCATGCGGCGTTATCCTTGATGTCGAGAGCGGATGGTTCGGCGGTAAGGCGGATCTTGCCGGTGCTGGTTTTGGGAAGCGCATCGCGAAACTCCACGCTTTTCGGCACCATGTAGTCTTCGAGAAGTGCCGCGCAGTGGCGCAATATCTCTTTTTCGGAAAGGGCCGCACTCGGCTCCAGCGCCACATAGGCGCGGATCAACTGGCCGAAAACCGGATCGTCTACACCGGCGACGGCGGCCTCGCGAATGCCGGGGAGTGCGTAGAGTACCCGCTCCACTTCCTGCGGGCTCACCTTCTCTCCGCGTGTCTTGATAATGTCGTCGCGGCGGCTGACGAAATAGAGAAAACCGTCCTCGTCCGTTCGAAACAGATCGCCGGTCAACAACCTGCGTCCGCCATCGATGACGCTCACCTTCTCGGCGCCCGCCATATCGTCCTGCCAGTATCCGGCCATCACATGCGGCCCTTCGACGACCAGTTCCCCGGTCACGCCCGGCGGCACGATATTGCCGGCCTCATCGATGACATGAGCCTGTGTGCCCGGAATTGCCCGGCCAACCGAAAGCGGTCGTTTGTCGGCCTCTTCCGGCGGCAGATAGGTCGCCCGGATACACTCGGTCTGGCCATACATCAGGAAAAGCCGCGTTTCCGGTAAAAGGCCACGAATCCGTTCCGTTACGGAAGGCGGCATCGCCGCGGCGGCGCTGGTCATGTAACGAAGGTCCGGCAGGAAAGCGGGCTGCAGATCCTGCATGCCGGCGATCAGGGCTGCCATGGCAGGCACGATCGGGAAACCGGTGGCGCGCGTCTCCACAAGCCGGGCCAGGGTTTTGCGCGGAAAGGCAAAGCTTTTCTCCAGCACCACCGTGCCACCGACCATCACCATGGTCGCGATCTGGGTGATCCCGTAGCCGAAGGAGATCGGCAACACGCTCAAGACAACGTCATCAGCGCTGTTGTCGAGATAGTCGATGATCGAGTTGCAGGCGGCAAGCAGGCTGGCATGGCTGTGCATCACCCCTTTCGGCATGCCGGTCGACCCGGATGTGTGGATCAGAAGTGCCAGTGTTTCGCTGCTCGCCTGAAGTGGGAGCCCCGTTTCGCCGCCATGTTTGGTCAGGGCCTCATAGGCCAGCCAGCCGTCGGCAATCTTGTTCGACGTGCCGCCAAAGGAGATTTTGAGGGGAGCGCAATCCGTGCCGCCCAAAGCGGCATCCACCACGCCGCAAAACCGGGCCTGCGCGAGCATGGCGAAGGGCGCTGTACTTTCGACGATGACGCGCAGCTTGTCCTGCTTGATCGAAGCATGCAGAGGGCAGGGCACCGCCCCGGCCTTCCAGGCTGCGAAGAACCCCACCACGGCCTCGGCGCAGTTCTCTGCAATTATAAGAACCCGGTCGCCCGGTTTTATCCCATGCGCGATCAGGCTTGCCGCCAGATTATCCGACAACCTGTCCAGCTCGCCGTAGGACAGCCGGGTTTCACCCGCGATCAGCGCCGTTTTGGATCCGAACTGACCGGCGCTTTGGCGAAGATGATCCTCGATACGCATGGCCGGTCCGCCAGCCTCAAGCCGCCGCGGCGGGAAGTTTCGACGCCAGATAACGGGTCATGTTGTTGATGCTGTCGAGGTTTTCCGGAACGATCTCGTCATCGGCAATCGAAATGCCGAAGGTCTGCTCTAGGAATGCGATGACTTCGAGCACGCCGGTGGAATCGATCACGCCGCTTTCCAGAAGCGACTGGTTGTCGTCGAGATCGGCATCGGCGCGAAACAGAAAGTTTTCCGCGATGAATTCCCGCACGGGAGCGTTGAACCTGTCAGCCATGCAATAAACCTTCCCCAGAGAGCGGCCCATGCAGCGCTTTCAACACGCGCGGCCACTATTACCCATGGTTAGACACTGCATCAAACACCTGAATCTTTCGCTAAACCGGCATTTCTATTTTGATACATTCCCGAAAACACTCAGGTGACATCACAACGCGTTTGACGGTTTTCCCTTCTCGAAATTCTCGACATGCTCGATCACCTGCGCCCAGAGCGCCTGCATTGCCTCATCGCTCGCCCAGGCGACATGCGGTGTGAGGATCACATTCGGCCGGTCCAGCACGCCGAGAAGCGGATTGTCGGCCGCGGGCGGTTCCCTGGTCAACACGTCGAACCCGGCGCCGGCGATCAGGCCTTCGTCCAGTGCCGTTACCAGATCGGCTTCATTGACCAGTCCGCCCCGTGCCGTGTTGATGATCAGCGGATGCCTTTTCATCCTGCGGAATTCGGCAATCCCGATCAGGTCGCGCGTTTCCGGCTTGAGCGGCATGTGGAGCGTGATGATGTCGGCCTCTTCGAGCACCGTCTCGAACGGCGTGTAACCCTCGGCCACATCGCTCGCACCCCTGCGACCGGCAAAAAGCACCTTCATGCCCAGCGCTTCGGCAATCCGCGCCACCGATTGGCCCAGCGTGCCGCCGCCGAAAATGCCGATCGTGGAATTGGCCAGATCGCGGATCGGATGGTTGAAGAAGCAGAACTGGTTGGCACGCTGCCACTCGCCCGCGATCACGTCCTCGCGAAAACCGACGATCGACCGGCGCAGCGCAAAGATCAGCGCAAATGTATGTTCCGGCACGGTATTGACCGCGTAACCCCGCACATTGGAGACCACGATGCCGCGCTCCTTGGCGAATGCGAGGTCGATCACGTCATAACCCGTTGCCGCCACCGCAATCATCTTCAGCTTCGGTGCGGCCGCAATCGAGGCCTCGCGCACCGGCGCCTTGTTGGTGATGACGATATCGGCATCGCGGATCCGCTCCGCCACCTGCGCTTCCGGTGTCTTGCCGTATTCTACCCATTCATGGGGAAAGCCCGGCCGGGTAATATTGACCGCAGGACCGATCGTGTCGCGATCGAGGAAAACAATCTTCGTCATTCTAGCCTCCCGAGAATTAGTTCCCGCTTGCATTCGGCGCGCGCCTGTTTGAGGAATGTAGTCCTACAACATTCGTGCCATGGTGAAAGCCCGAAGAGCGGCCAAGTTGACCTGGGGGAAATTGCATGGGGGACGTTCTCGACCTCGATTGCGTGGTCGTCGGTGGTGGTGTCGTGGGTTTGGCGATTGCCCGCCGCCTTGCGATTGCAGGACGTGAGGTGGTGGTCCTGGAAAGCGAGCCGCTGACTGGAAGCATCACCTCCTCGCGCAACAGCGAGGTCATCCATGCCGGACTTTATTATGCAAGCGGCAGCCGCAAGGCGGAACTCTGCGTAAGAGGCAGGGACGCGCTCTACGCCTATTGCCGCGACCGCCATGTCCCGCACCGCCGATGCGGCAAGCTGGTCGTCGCCTCAAATCCCGAAGAAGTGGCCTATCTGGAAAAGCTGCTGAAACAGGCCGCAGCCAACGGTGTGGACGATTGCTACCTGATCGATGCCGCTGAACTTCATGCGCTGGAGCCGCAGATTACCGGTCATGCGGCGCTCGTTTCCCCCTCGACCGGCATCATCGACAGCCATGGATTGATGGATGCCTATATCACCGATATCGAGGCGCATGGCGGCACGATCGTCGTCAACTCTCCGCTTCTATCCGGCGAACTGACGCAAACCGGCCTGCATCTCTCCGTCGGCGGCGACGATCCCTTTATCGCCAACGCCCGGCTGGTCGTCAATTCGGCGGGGCTGGAAGCCTGGTCCGTCTCCGGGAATATGACAGGGCTTGATCCGAAAACGATTCCGTATCGGGCTTATGCCAAGGGCAATTATTTCGCGTTGTCCGGCAAGGCGCCGGCCACCCGGCTGATCTATCCGGTACCTGAACCGGGTGGTCTCGGCACTCACCTGACGCTTGATCTCGCCGGCCAGGCGCGTTTCGGGCCCGATGTCGAATGGGTGGACGCACCCGACTACGACGTCGATCCGGCGCGCTCGGAGAAATTCTATGCCGCGATCCGCAAATACTGGCCGCATCTGAAGGATGCCTCCCTGCAGCCTGCCTATGCCGGCGTACGGCCAAAGACCGTTGGCCCGGACGGAGGCGGAAGCGGCGATTTCATCATCCAGGGGCCTCGGGAAACGCGCCATCAGGGTTATGTCGCCCTTTATGGCATCGAGTCGCCGGGACTTACCTCGTCTCTGGCGATAGCCGACGAGGTTTGGAGGCTGATTTCCGAATAAAACCGGTGGGTATATGCCGCCGTTTGTCGGCGCTCGTGCATATGTCATGCCCCTGACATCTCGCCATGCTTGGCTCCTTCGCCAAGCCCGATGCGCCGCGCCATGTGTAGGCGACCCCGAAGCAGACATATCGAGGCCCAACGGAGAGTGCTTGATGTCGCTTATTCTTGGTCTCGCTTCCGCGACGCTGATCGCTGCCAATGGCATCAGCATCGGCATTGCGATGGGTCGCCTGTCGCGTAACGGCAAGCCGGCTCCCGAGCTTGCCGAAAAGCCGCCGGTCTCCGTCGTCGTGCCCGCCTGCGGCATCGAAAATTTCACGGCCCTCACACTGGAACACGCATTCGATCTGGATTGGCCCAGCTACGAGCTGATCTTCTGCGTCGCCGATGCGAAAGACCCTGTCATTCCCGCGGTAAAAGACGCCATGGCGCGGCATCCGCAGGTTTCCGCGAGCCTGCTCATCGGCGACGACCGCGTCAGCGCCAATCCAAAGCTCAACAATTGCGTCAAGGGCTGGCGCGCCGCGGTCAACGACTGGGTGGTGCTGGCCGATTCCAACGTGCTGATGCCGCGCGATTACATCGCCCATCTCATGGCGGCTCGGCGGCCTAACACCGGTCTCGTCTGCTCGACCCCGCTTGGCTCCCGCCCGGAAGGTTTCTGGGCCGAAGTCGAATGTGCCTTCCTCAATTCGCAGCAGGCGCGCTGGCAATATGCCGGTGAGGCGGTCGGTCTCGGCTTTGCCCAAGGCAAGAGCATGTTGTGGTTCAAGCCGATGCTCGATGCCGAAGGCGGTATAGCAGCTCTCGGCGCCGAGATCGCCGAGGATGCCGCCGCGACAAAGCTCGTGCGCAGTCTCGGACGCAAGGTCCACCTTGTCGCCTCGCCCTTCGAACAGCCGCTCGGTCGGCGTGAGCTTGCCCAGATCTGGTCGAGGCAAGCCCGCTGGGCACGCCTGCGCCGGGTTACATTCCCCGCTTTTTTCGCCCCGGAAATCCTGCTCGGCTGCCTGCCGCCGCTTTTGCTGGCGCTCGCCGCTATGGCCCTTTCGACCGGCGGCATGTCATTCGCCGCCATCACGCTCGCGGTTCTTGCCGCCGTCTACATTCCGGAACTCGCGCTGATCTGGGCCAAGAACTGGCGTTTCTCCGCCCTGACCCTGCCGGCCATGCTGGTGCGCGATGTTCTGTCACCGGCAATCTGGATCAGAAGCTGGCTCAGCGGCTCCTTCGACTGGCGCGGCAACACGATGACGATCGGTACCGAAACGAGCGAACTGAGTTCGGCATCCTGACGCCAGGGTGTTTTTTTTGGGATTTTCAGGAATATAAATGGTGCCGCTTGCAGGACTCGAACCTGCGACCCCATCATTACGAATGATGTGCTCTACCACCTGAGCTAAAGCGGCCCGGCAGTGGCGACCGGCGCCAATCTGCGAGTGATGCGCTGATACAGGCAACCAATTCCGATTTCAAGCCGGTTTTCGCGATCCTGTTATTTTTCCCGCAATGGAGCCCGGCAGGCTTAAAGCGAGAGCCTTTGCCGGGCCTGCAGATATTCTCCTTCCAGCCGGTCGACCAGGTCGGCGACCGAAGAAACGGCCTTTACCGCTCCCACGCCCTGGCCGGCACCCCAGATTTCCTTCCAGGCCTTTGCGCCGGTCGTTGCCTTTTCAAAGTCCATCTTCGACGGATCGGCTTCCGGCAAAGCGTTTGGATCCATGCCCATCGCGGTGATGGAGCCTTTCAGGTAATTGCCGTGGATGCCGGTGAAATAGTTGGAATAGACGATGTCGGCCGCGCTCGAATCCACGATCATCTGCTTGTAGCCGTCCGAAGCGCGCGCTTCATGCGTCGCNNGGGGGGGGGGGGGGGAGCCGATATAGGCCATGTCGGCGCCCATCGCTTGTGCCGCAAGAATGCCGCCGCCTGTGGCGATCGCGCCGGCAAGCAACAGCGGCCCGTCGAACCATTCGCGGATTTCCTGCATCAGCGCAAAGGGCGACACTATGCCCGCATGGCCGCCGGCACCGGTTGCGACCGCGATCAGCCCGTCCGCGCCCTTGCGGATGGCGGATTTCGCATGCCGGTTGTTGATGATGTCATGCAGAACGATGCCGCCATAGGAATGCACGGCGGCATTCACCTCCGGCACGGCGCCGAGCGAGGAGATCACGATCGGCACCTTGTATTTCACGCACATCATCAGATCGTGTTCCAGCCGCTTGTTCGACGTATGGACGATCTGGTTGACGGCAAACGGCGCCGATGGGGTGTCGGGGTTGGCTGCGTCGTAAGCGGCAAGCTCCTCGGTAATCTGCGCCAGCCATTCGTCCAGCTGGCTTTCCGGCCGCGCATTAAGCGCCGGAAAAGCACCCACCACGCCCGCCTTGCATTGTGCCAGCGTCAGGTCCGGATGCGAGATGATGAAGAGCGGCGATGCCACGACCGGCAGCCGCAGCCTGTCCTTGAGGACCGCTGGAAGCATGAAGGAAACCTCCCGAATTACCTTTACGTAAGATGGTGTATCAGATGAATTTCACGGGGGGAAGTCGCTTCGATTAGCCCCTTCAACCAGGCTCGCCATGGATTTGCCACCATGTTTCGGCCGTCTCACCCTGGGATGAGTTGGGACGCCTTCTTGCAGTTCGGCGCCTGAGACGTTACCGAGAGGTTAAAATACCAGCGTGACGAAGGTCGCGCTTATGAGTTTGAGTGAACCGGAAGGACCGGCAGTGAGCGGCCTGGAAACAGCCATAAGAAATGCCCTGGATCGCGCCGAGCGTGGCGATGGTCAGGTGCGTGCCCGGATCTATCAGTCCGCCCGCCAGGCGCTCGACGCCGGCCTTCGCAAGCAGGGCGTGACCGACAATCTCGTCATCATGCAGCAGCGCAAGCGTCTGGAAGACAAGATCGGCGAGATCGAGAACGAGGAGATCGATCGGCTGGCGCAATCGGCCCAGCCCGCTCCTGGATCTTCTGCGTTCGGGGCGGATATCGATCCCTTCGTCGAAATGGATACGCCTGTTCGCCGGAATGCCGCAGGCGCCGCTCCCGAAGTCTCGGTGATTGCCCACGCGCCGCGCGCATCCGCTCCTCAATCTGTCGATGCCGGCGCGCTCGGTGGCGTAACCCGGTCGGCACCCGTGGCGGATCGCCATCAGGAAACACCTTCGCTGGCTCCGGACATCGCGCCGGTGGGTTATGGAGCAGCGGCGGTTTCGGGCGTGGCGGCGGAA